>CAZJNL010000356.1:0-5743 GCA_964546515.1 uncultured Oscillatoria sp. | reverse complement strand
TCTTGTATTTGTTGCAGTGTTTTACTCAGTTCAGGTTCAAGGTTAAGCGCAAGGATACGGGCAAGTACAATGTCAAGGTCAACGTCAAAAGCCAAGTCAAGGACACCGGGAGCTTTTTCACGGGCAAGGATGCGGGCGCGGGCCAAACAATAGGCATAGTTATAAAACTTATGATTTTTATTGTTTTGATTAACACTGGCGAGGACAAGACCGAGGACACGGACAATACTAAGGTAAAAAGCGCGAACAGCCACAGGTTGGTAGCGCCCCCCAACGGAACGGGATTTCTGGCTTACCCACTGGAGAACCTGCTGCAATTTCTCATCGCCTGCTGCGAACGCATCGATTTGTTCCTTTATCAGCAGCAGGGGTTCAGCTTGCCACAACATCTCACCGGCAAGCAAAAACACCTCGCGCCAGCGTTTCTCAAAAAGCAGGCATTTTAAAGTCTCTGCCTTAGCACACGCAACAAGTTCTCTGGCGGTGAAATACTCTTGAAACGTCAGGTGAGAGAAGGAATAAATTCCCATCGCTCGCTCTACCAATAACCCGTGCTGAGCCTCAATCGCTTTCAGGACATTCGCGCTCTCCTGTTGCAATCCTTCAGGGTTAGTCTTGGCATCCGGTAAGGTGCGGAGATAGTCCGCGATCAGTCGCTGGATGGTGTCTTGCTCAAAAAAGTAATCGTTCCGTTCAAAAGTGATGGCTGCAACCTGAGTCAGCAGCTTGCGCTTGCGTGGCACTGTCAAATGGCGATAAACTTCTTCATCCCGTTCAATGCCTCTGCTTTCATCCCATTTGACCAGCAGAATGTCCAGTGCTTGCTCGTACAGCTTGGAGCGTTTCGAGGGAAAATCGGCATTGGCTTGGAAAACCAAGCAAGTCAGATTTAGCAAAATAGGTGTGACTGCCAGTTCGCGGATTTGCTTGTTTTCTGGCAGTTGCAGCTTACCCAGAAACTGAGATGCCTTATCTCGCCCCTCCTCTTCATAATTATTGCCCACTGCCACAAACCACTTTTTGGCAAAGGCTTCGATTTGCTGGGAGTTAAAATCTGCCACCTCTACATCGGTGAATCCCTGAAAACCCTGTGTTTGGGCGGCAATGCGGCAAGTTATAACCAGCGTATTGTAGAAATATTTATCAGCAAACCGGCGAACTTCTTTCAGGACTTTCTTGAGCTGAGCCGGTGGCACTTCATCCAAGCCATCCAGCAACATCAAGGCTTTGCCTTCCCGAAGCAAGGTTTCGACTTGCTCTGCTGAGACGCCACACACAGCCAACTCTTCGCGGATGTAGTTCGATAAGCTGAAATCGCCGGTATCACCGGCATCCTCTGCATAATGTTTCAGCCGGATATAAACCGGCAAGCGGTCAGGCAGAAACTCGCCCTTGTTGCACTCAATAGCCAGATGTTGCAAAAAGGTGGTTTTCCCGGAACCTGGTTTGCCCAGCATCATCAGCTTGGGGTTTTTGGCCACTGCCTGGAGCGCCGGCACTCGTCCCTGGCCCACCGGCCCGAGGCCAAAGCGGTCAAACTCCTCGGTATCTGGGTTTGGGACTTGCGGCAATTGAGACTTCTCCAGCGGTATGTAGCTGGTGGGTTGCTTGAGAATGCTGACATCAATATAAAGGTGATCTATCTCAACCGGCTGGGCAACGTTCAACATCCGCATTGTCCCGCACAGGGATTGGATCTTGTCGTGACAGCGCCGGCGCACCTCTCGCACTAGGGCGTCGATGTCGGTGCCGGTGTCCAGCGCCTCCTCAGCCGGTGCCGGTGCAGCATCCTTGGGGAAACCGGCAATCTCCTGCCAGTCGAGATCGAGCTTGTGGCATATCTCCTGAAAAACCTTGCGGTCAACCGGCTTGCCGTTGAGAAAATTCCCTACCGGCTGGCGAGTGCGTAAGTCCACTTCCTCTGCCAGCTCTTGTTGATTCAATCCCGTGCTCTCGAAAGCCCTGTTGACCTTTTCCTTGGCTTGTTCGGATACCCTAAGCGATTTCCTTGCCATAGCTCACCCACAACACCTCTGCCCATTTTAACCGATTTATTTCAAAGTCATACCAAACTCATACCTAAAATCATACATCCCGAAAACCTTACCCAGACTCATTCTCAGACATGCGCCTGCGAAGCTGGAGATGTAGTGATTCAGCTGACAGGAGCCGTGAATATGGCCAACATGACACCCCGGACAAAGCACAACAAAAGGGAAAGACTCATCGCCCAGTATGGCCCCTACTGTTGCTATTGCGGCAAGCACCTCACCCGCGAACAAATGACCATCGAACATCTGCTTGCCAAGCGCGATGGCGGAACCAACGCCATCGAAAACCTGCGACTCGCCTGCTACCACTGCAACCATTCCCGCCATAACTGCATTTAGCTTCCCACTCGCACTGGGAAATTAATCGACGAGTGGGGGACTTTTACTTCTGCGCCCCACCCAGATCCCCTTCAACTCAAGCACAGGAATTATTACCATGCTACCACTATCCGTCAACTTCCATCTCTGGAAACCCTGCAACTATCACTGCCAGTTTTGCTACGAAACCATGCCCGACATCCACAGTCATCTTTCCCTCGAAGACTCACTCCGCCTGCTTGCACTTTTGCGTGAGGCGGGCACCGAAAAAATCAACTTCGTCGGCGGCGAACCGACACTCTGCCCCTATCTAGGCGAACTGCTTTCTGAGGCGCGTCGTTTGGGATTTGTAACAAGTATTGTCACCAACGGCGCAAAACTACCCCAACTTCTAACTTATCACGCCGGCGCTCTAGATTGGGTCGCCCTGTCAGTGGATTCCGCCAGTGAAGAAACTCAGAAACGCTTGGGGCGAGGCACCGGCAATCATGTCAGACAGTCTATTGCCCTGTTCGACGCCCTCCACCAGCACCGAATCCGTGTCAAACTCAACACCGTCGTCACCCGTTTAAACTATAAAGAAGATATGTCAGCCTTTGTCCGGCGGGTGCGCCCACATCGCTGGAAGGTGCTGCAAGTGCTGCCGGTCAAAGGTCAAAACGACGGCATCGTTGACGAGTTGCTGATATCGACAAAGCAGTTTGAGGAATTTGTCGGGCAACACAAATCCCTGCCAACCGCAGGCTTCCAGATCGTAGCCGAAACCAATGATTTGATGAGAGGGTCTTATGTTATGATTGACCCTGTGGGCCGGTTTTTCAGCGACGCCAAAGGCTATCACGATTACAGTTCACCCATCCTAGAAGTGGGTGTAGAGAGTGCCCTATCTCAAGTCTACTGGAATGCCGAAAAGTTTGTCGAGCGCGGCGGTTTTTACAACTGGCTGCCGGCCCAAATTCCTTAGAGATTAACCTGGCAGCAAGAACACCGGCTTCTTTCCCCACCCGCCCTCCCTTCTTCTCTGCGCCCTCTGCGTCTATGGCGGTTCAATTCCTTATCCCCCCGCTGGCATATCGCCCGTGACTCTCGCGCAGAGGGCATTCCCTCCCCACTGCAAGCCGGTGTGCTTGCAAAACTTCACAGTTGAGATCTAATAATAAAGAAGAGAAACCGCCCTCGTGCCCCGTGAGAGGAACCTATGACAAAACCCGAAATCTTGGAAGCACTCAAGCAGCTGACAGCCGAAGAACGTCTAGAAATCATCGAAGTCGCCTCCCGGTTGATGCGGGAAGAGATACAACAGAAAGCAAAGCTCGAAGCTGAGTGAACGCTAAGCTTAGCAGCAGCGGCTGATCTTATGCGCCCGTATTACGAACCAGGCAGCGATCTAACTGCGTTTACCGACCTGAACAAAATTTTTACGAATACGAAGATTATGCGTAAAGGTGATATCTGGCTGTACAGCCCCGACCCCACCGTTGGGGATGAAATCGGCAAGACTCGTCCGGCAGTTATCGTCAACAATGATGAAATTGGCACTTTACGGCTAAAGATTATTGTTCCGATTACAAGCTGGAACGATGTCTTTTCAGGAGTCCAGTGGATGGTGCGGCTGGAACCCACTGCTGAGAATGGCTTAAGTAAGCTCTCAGCAGCAGATAGTTTTCAAGTTCGCTCTGTCTCCCAACAGCGGCTGGTGCACAGGACGGATTTCTGACACAGCCATGCAAGAAATCACCAGGGCGCTGGCAATTGTCCTGAACATCAGCAATTTGTGATATAATACCGTTGATTAATCATAAAAATCCAGAAAGCGAGTCAGCAGCAAAGCGTAGTTGTGGCGCAATCGGGCTGCGGGCAAGCAGCAAGCATTGCTGTTCGGCAATAAAATTATTCCCCAGTGGGTTGACAAAAAAGCACTTCTCTGCTATGTGGCGGGGTGCCTTAATAGCGCACCCCGCAAGTAGCGTTCGCAGCAGCCGGCTACTCCTGCTGTTGCTGTTGGTTATTCACCCGCATCCTCTCCATTATAGAACTGAGCGACTCGCCGCCGTAATAAACTGAGTCCAGCAGTTCAATCCCCCGCTGGCTGATAACCAGCTCATTTGGCTTTTCCGGATTGGGCTGTATTTCTGACTCACCTCCCGCCGCACAGATAAGATCCACCATCCAGTCGATGTTTGGCTCGTTTTTATCCCTCATTATCAGCTTGAAGATTCTGCTCCAACGCTCCTCCTCACGCAACTCCAAAAAAAAATACCCTATCCAAATGCCGGTACGCGCCTCTATGCCACCAAAAATGTTTGTCAAGTAAGTAGCAGCCTCACCATCCGTCAAAGTGGGCAGTCGCAGCTTCATCCGCTGCTGCAGATTCTCCATAAAAGGCACCCCCAGCTGTTTTTCTAGCACTTCCATCGGCGGCGCATCTTGAATCGAGATAAAACCCCCCTTTATAAACTTCTCGAAGGCTTCTCGCAAGTTATCCGGTAACTCTGGCAGCATCGCCGAGCTTGCGGCGCGACTCACCCACACACTCTGAAGAGTATTGCCGAAGTCTTTTCCCGGCTGCAACCCGCGCTCGAGAAAAAATTCGTACAGGCATCTAAATACCTCGGGGAATATGTCCTGCCATCTATCTTTTGGCAGCACGCTCCCATACACCCACACCCTGTCACCGGCAGGCTGTGTCAATAGCACCTCCAACAAAAGGTCTGCCCTCTGTATAGCTGACAGGTTCGGCCTGATTTCCGCTCTCATCTTGGCCACCTCTGCCCGGTTGCGAGTTGCGATCGCCTTGGCGATTAATTTCTTTTCACGGCTGTAGCCAAACCCTTTCATCCTTCCCTCTCCATTCAACTAGGTACAGTTTTCGACTGTAAAGATTTTTAGCCGAGTCTCCGGGGTGAACAGGCACCCCACCTTCCTCTAATAGCATATTTAGCGGCTCCCCGCACGGGGAGAAGCCGGAGCGCGAAAAAGCCGGTGTGACCTGTGGAACGCGATGTACAGGATGGAGGAGAGGGAGAGATGGAGAGTTCCTCTCATCCTTCATCCTCCCACCGAGGGGGGAGTTTCTCTCATCCTTCATCCTTGTGCCTCCTTCCTTCTTCGATGCGGGTAGGGTGCGTTCCCCCTGGGAACGCTACTGCTGCGGAAATTTACAAAAACGGGATGCTCCCTAGCAGCTTCCCGTGCTCTGGCGCGGTTCCCCCACCGGCTCCTCAGGAGAATTTCATGCAATCTCACAGCCGCCCCAATTGTAAAAAATTGTAAACACACCGGACTCAGTGCGGTCAGACTTGCCCAGACTAGCCCACAATAGGAATTTGAAGGAATGGAGCGCTCAACAGTATGGAAGGCAAAATCGGCACGTC
>CAZJNL010000355.1:0-5803 GCA_964546515.1 uncultured Oscillatoria sp. | reverse complement strand
CCGGTAGTCATCATCCTTCAGGTAGAGACTTTCCCGCTTTCCCGGCGGCTGCTGGTCGATAAAGCAGAAAGGGCAGCGATTATTGCACTGCATCAACCCATCAAATAGCGCCGTTTCAAACTCCAGCCCCAAATCATCATCGAAATCCTTTTCTATTTCAATCCGGTGCATTTTCCCCTTGACATCCAACACTTCTAGTGCTAAAATATCATCAGCGCACAAAAATTTGTAGTCGATCAGGTCCCGGGGGCGATCGCCGTTAATGGCCACGATGCAGTCGCCCGGTTCAAACCCTATCTCCGCTGCGATAGAGTTGGGCAGCACCTTAGTGATTAGAGCAGGACGAATTGAATTTTCACTCATACCAATTACTTGTTTCTATTCTCAACCGGCAACAATTACAGATTTTACAGCTCAATCTTCCTGCTGGGTGCGATGATCCCTGTCCCGTTTGAGCTTTGTCCGCAGGGTGCCTTACCCTTCTAATAAACCGCCAAGGACGCCAAGGACGCCAAAAAGCTTACTCTTGGCGCTCCTTCACGGGGGCGGTTCCTTCTTAAAGACATCAGCTATTTTGCAGCACCCCACCGGCAATCGCACCCAGAATCGCCACCCCAAACGCCAAGCGATACCAAATAAACACCCAAGTGCTCTGAGTTTGCAGGAAGCGCAACAACCACGCAATCGAAGCGTAAGAAAACACCGCCGCTGAAATCACACCCACCACCAGCTCCACCGCACCGACACCGGCAAACCCTTCACTGAACACACCCTTGAGTTCGACTAACCCAGCCAGAGTAATCGCAGGTATGCCCAGCAAAAAGGAAAACCGCGCTGCTGCAGCCCGCTCCAATCCGATGAACAGCCCAGCCGTTAGAGTTGAGCCAGAGCGAGACACACCAGGGATGAGCGCCATTGCTTGCGCCAAACCCATCAACACCCCATCTTGAAGATCCAGCTGGCTGTAGTCGCGCTTGCGCTTGCCAATACGCTCAGCAACGCCCAACAGCAAGGACATGACAATCGAAGCGCAGGCGATCGCCCCCAGACTGCGCAGGGGTGACTTGTCAAAGTCTTCAACCAGCACCTTAATCAGCAACCCGCCCGCGAGAATCGGCAAGGTTCCCAAACCAATGCCCAGGGCAATGCGGAAGTTTTTGTCCTCGTAGTCGCGCCGCTGCACCGCCCCCAGTGCGCCGGTGACAACCTCAGTCAGATCCGCCCAGAAATACCACAGCACCGCCGCAATGCTGCCCAGCTGGATCACCGCTGTGAAGGCCACACCCGGATCGCCCCACCCCAGCACCACCGGCACCACCTTTAAATGCGCCGTGCTGCTGATCGGCAAAAACTCTGTCAGCCCTTGCACGATGCCTAAACCGAACGCCTCAACGATATTAATCCCCCCCGCACCGGCGGCTGATTCCGGTGCCGTCTCCACCGCTTGCGCCACTGCCGGTGCCAGCATCTGCGTGCCCAGCGCCTTTAAGGGCTCGGCGAACACCGCACCGGCAGCACCGACACCTAAAAGCGTGAAAAATTGACCGCGTGATAAACCCATGAACTTGCCCTGTCCTATTTTTGAGCCCAACTGAACTAGACGTTCCCTAGAGCGCTATCCTATCCGTTACAATTTAATCACTCCCGAAATGCCCCCTGGGGGGATATTTCTTGTGATATCTTAAATAAGATGAAGTTAAGTTAAGAATCTTAAAGAATCCCTTGTTTAACCCTATTTTGTCCCCTCACACCTCTACCGACACCCCGCTCCTGTCCGGAAGCCATCCTCTCAGCTTTGTTTTGGGCTTCCTGAGATGGAGCCAAACCAGGTTAGTTTTGGCAGCGTCTGTGTTCCTGGTTTCAGTGCCGGTGTTTTTCCAAGCGCCCCTGGTGCGGCAGCTGCCCTGGCTGAGTTTAGCCCTCACCGCAGGCTGGGTGTGGCTGAGCTTCAGGCTGCAATCGCGCTCCAAGACTAAACTGTGGGGGGACTTATTGCTGGGGTTCACCGGCAGCTGGCAAGCGGGGTCACTTTACTGGGGCTGGCTGCGCTGGGAGCCGCTGCTGCACCTGCCGGTGGAGGCCATCTGCCTGCCGGTGGCCCTGTGGTGCGCGATGCGCCGCCGGTGGCAAGTGGGAGCCTGGTTTTATATGGGTTCTTTGTTCGGCACCGCGATCACAGACCTGTATTTTTACCTGGTGGATCTGATTCCGCACTGGCGCAAAATTATGGAAGTTGACCCAGCACTGGCGCTGCCGGTGTTTCAGAGCGCCATAAGGCAAGTGCAGACACCCTGGGGAATCAGCTGGGCTGTAGTGCTGCTCGCCGTTCTCCTCGCTGCCGGTCTTGTTCCCTTAAAATCCAGGCAGCTGCACTGGTGGGCATTCGGCGGAGCAGTCTTGAGTACAATTTTGGTGGATGGCTTGTTCTGGATTGCCGCCTGTGCAGTCTGAGAGTGACTGAAGGGCATCCAATGGCCAAAAGCATCTATTCCAGGCTAACCAAGGCTAGGATCTACTCGAACAACTCGAGTTAGCAAACGACTTGTCGTCGGTAGCCCCCGCCTGTGGTAAATTTTCAACCCACTCCTCATCTGGTACTGCAGCTCGACGCTGGCGCTCGCTATCTGCCTTTAGCTAGCGGTAACTGCTGGACTATTGGTCGAAGTGAAGACAACCATTTCGTACTCACAGACCGGTGGATCTCCCGCAGCCACGCCATGTTGCAGCGCATGGAAAACGGAGAGTTCTATATCATCGATTTGGGAAGCCGCAATGGCACATTTGTCAACGGGCGACGGGTGAGCATTCCCCTGACTTTACAGAATGGCGACCGCCTGACCTTTGGCCAGACCGAGTTACAGTTCTTCTGTCAGTTCCGCAGGAAAATCGGTGACTCGATGGAGTTGGACGAAGATGAGGCGGTAACAGCAGCCTTACATGTGCGCCGGCTGATCTCCGTGATGGTGGTTGACATCCGCAACTTCACGGTTCTGACTCGCCAGATGGACGAACAGATTCTTTCTGAGGTCATAGGCACCTGGTTCCGCCGTTCAGGGCAAATCCTGCGAGATCGCGGCTCTTGGGTGGATAAATACATTGGGGATGCGGTAATGGCCGTTTGGTTCCACAGCAGCCAAAAGATCAGCAATCAGGAGGTGATTCAGATTTTGCAGACTCTCAGCGCTCTGCATGAAGTCACCGAGGAGCTCAGCGCTCGCTATCCCCTGCCCTTTCCCTTGCGCATCGGTGCCGGTGTCAATACGGGCTATGCTATGGTGGGCAACACCGGCAGCGGCGACCGCCCCGACTATACCGCCCTGGGGGATACCGTCAACGCCGCCTTTCGCCTGGAATCTTCCACCAAAGAAATTGGCGCGGACATCGCAATGGGCGAAACTACCTACCAGTACATCGCAGCCCTGGGAGTTCGCCCAACCCCCTTCCAGCAATATACGGTCAATCTCAAAGGCTATGACAAGCCCACACTCACCTATGCCGGCTCCTTTGCCGGCTTAGACAGGTTTTTGCTGGCCTTCCCCCTAGGCCAGTAGCCCCAGCCACCTGAGAGCCAGATACGCCCGAGTTCTAGATTTGTAAAGAAATTTGGTAATCTCTCTAATATATAAACGCTGTGTGTGAATTAGGGAGGAATTAAATCATGAGACGACTGTTTCGTTTGCTGACACTCGTCTGCCTGCTGGCTGGCTGCATGGGGTGGCTGGGACTGCCCCAGAACGCATCCGCTGCCGGTCTGAGCGGTGTGGCACTGGCACAACAACCGCTTTTGGCAGAGGCACCGCTCCGCAATGTGGTGGACGAGAAGCTAAACACCGAGTATGGCAAAAAACTTGACCTCAACAACACCAACGTGCGGGCATTTCGCAAATATCCCGGGCTGTACCCAACCCTAGCTGGCAAAATTGTTGCAAATGCTCCCTACAAAAACGTCGAGGACGTGCTGGAGATTCCCGGACTGAGCGAGCGCCAGAAAGAAGTCCTGCAAGCCAACCTGGACAACTTCACCGTGACTGAGGTGGAATCAGCCTTAAACGAAGGTGACGACCGGATCAACAACGGTCTGTACTAAGCAGTCCCCGCCCCAGAACGCAGTTCATACCAGAAACCCGGTTTCTCTAAGAAACCGGGTTTCTTCACTCCGTCTCCAAGAAACCCGGTTTCTTTAAGAAACCGGGTTTCTTAATTCCGTAGCTTGACAGTTTGATTTTTTTGTGATATTAGCCTAAAAAAAATGCCCGGGCCGTAGGGCCAGCGAATAAGGGAAACTCTACAGCCGGCTCCTGCCGCCCTTTGTCAAGTAAGGTTAAACTAAAGCCACAGTCAAGGCTCAACCGACGAGGGCAATTTTTAATTGGTGAATCCTTCCACTACTGATACTTCACCCCAACCTACCCTGAACGACCAGTTTGATGTCCTGGTGGTAGGTGCCGGCGCAGCGGGCTTGTATGCGGCGCTTTCCCTCCCCGTGTGCTACCAGGTCGGCTTAATCGCTAAAGACAGCCTGCCCCTGTCCGCCAGTGACTGGGCGCAAGGGGGTCTGGCGGCTGCCGTCGCGCCAGAAGATTCCCCATTACTGCACATCGAAGATACCCTGAAAGCCGGTGCCGGCTTGTGCGATTTAGAGGCGGTCAAATTTCTGGCAGAGCAAGCGCCTCAGTGCGTCCAGTCTCTGGTGCGGCTGGGGGTGGGTTTCGACCGGCACGGGGACACCCTGGCCCTAACCCTGGAAGCCGCCCACTCCCGACGGCGCGTTCTCCACGCCGCTGACACCACCGGGCGCACCATTGTCAGCACGCTCACCGCTCAAGTCCTCAGCCGGAAAAACATCCAGGTTATACAGCAAGCTTTTGCCCTCAGTCTTTGGATAGACCCTGAAACGCAGCGCTGTCAGGGGGTGAGTGTGGTTTATCAGGGTCAAATCAGCTGGGTGCGGGCCCGTGCGGTGGTGCTGGCAACCGGCGGGGGCGGCCAAGTTTTCGCGCAGACCACCAATCCAGCCGTCAGCACCGGCGATGGCGTGGCGATGGCGTGGCGTGCCGGTGCCGTGTTGCGAGACTTGGAATTTGTCCAGTTTCACCCCACCGCCCTCACCAAAGCCGGCGCACCCCGATTTCTGATCAGCGAAGCGGTTCGGGGAGAAGGTGCCCACTTGGTTGACGATCGGGGGCGGCGGTTTGCCTTTGACGACCACCCCGCCGGCGAACTCGCCCCTAGAGATGTGGTCAGCCGCGCTATCTTCAGGCATTTCCAGCGCACCGGTCTTGACCCAGCTGCAGCCAATGTCTGGCTGGATTTGCGACCGATTCCAACAGAGCGAATTTGTCACCGCTTTCCTAATATTATCCAGGTCTGCCAGCGCTGGGGGATTGATGTGTTCTCCGAACCCGTGCCGGTCGCACCGGCAGCCCACTACTGGATGGGCGGCATTATGACCGATTTGATCAACCAAACCTCAATTCCCGGTTTGTACGCAGTGGGGGAAACCGCCAGCACCGGCGTGCACGGCGCTAATCGTCTGGCGAGCAATTCTCTGCTGGAATGTATTGTGTTTGGCGCTCAGCTCGCTCACCTGGAAGTTTCCCCGGAAGCCTCGTCCGATTCTCCCCTGAAGCCAACCGCCTCTCCACCCCCTCTCGCCGACGGGCTCGCTCAGCTAGCCACGGCTTGTAGAGACGCGACATGTCGCGTCTCTACTTGGCGGCAAGAGTTACCCCGCTTGGTGTGGCAAAGTGCCGGGATTTGTCGCCAACAGCAAGCGCTAGAAGCGGCGCTCGCTAAGGTGGAA
>CAZJNL010000354.1:0-5810 GCA_964546515.1 uncultured Oscillatoria sp. | reverse complement strand
GCCGGCGGTTTGGGGGTGTTTATCTTTCGGGGCATTTCTATAGTGAACAACCAGCTGATTCTTGCCGGTGCCGTACCTGCGGCGCTGATTGCCTTGCTGGCAGATTTTGCTTTCGGTTGGATTGAGCAGCAATTAACAGCAATAAGAAAATGACAGTGCGGTTTTCCTTCCTCCCTCCCAGGTTCCGCTTCCTCGCTCCCTGGTTCAATCACCTCGCTCCCTGGCTCCGCCAGGGAGCGACATTGAGGAGGCTCCTCCTCCCCAGAAAAGAGCTATTCTTAATTTTGACTTTCGCCTTAACAGTCGCGCTTGCCGGCTGCAACGCCAACTCGGGCGGTGGCGGCGGCAACATCGTTATCGGCTCGAAAAATTTCACCGAGCAAGTTATCTTGGGAGAACTCCTGGCGCAGCACATCGAAGCGACAGCAGGCTTGAAAGTTGACCGGCGTCTCAACCTGGGAGGCACATTTATTTGCCACACAGCCCTCACAGCCGGTCAGCTAGATGCTTATATTGAATACACCGGCACCTCCTTCACAGCCATCCTGAAACAGAAACCCATCAGTGACCCTAAAGCAGTTTACCAGAAGGTGAAACAAGAATATGCCAAGCAATTTGGGCTAGAGGTGACTGAACCGTTAGGCTTTGAAAACACCTTCGCTATGATTGTGCGCGGCTCAGATGCCCGGCGGCTGAATATCCAAACCCTCTCGCAAGCAGCTCAATACACTCCGCAATGGCAAGCCGGTTTCGGCTACGAATTCATCGAGCGCGAGGATGGGTTTACCGGACTGTCTAAAACCTACGGGTTGAAGTTTGCTAAGCCACCCCAGATAATGGATTTGGGGCTGATGTACCGGGCGCTGGTTGATAAAAAAGTGGATCTGGTGGCTGGAAACTCAACCGACGGGCAGATTGCGCGGCTGGGTTTAGCGATTCTAAAAGATGACAAGCAATATTTCCCCCCTTATGAAGCCGTGCCGGTGGTGCGCCAGGAAACCTTGAAAAAATATCCGCAGTTGCGCAAGGCTTTCCAGCAACTGGGAGGCGCAATTACCGCCGAAGAGATGCAGCACATGAACTATCAGGTTGAGGGGGAGTTTCGCAAGGTCGAAGATGTGGTGCGGGAGTTTCTCCAGTCGAAAGGGTTGTTGAATAAGGCAAGGGCGATCCTTCCCTGTTCCCCCGATCTTCGGGGGGGAAGTGAGGCGCACTCACCCCACCACCCGTGCAAAACCGGCTGATTTTGTTTAAAACCGCTTTTAATAGTGTGTGAACTGACAGGTGACAGTAATGGTGGCAGCTGACCCAATTTTACTCAACGACTGGCACGCCGTAGCCAGAACCGAAGACTTACAGCCCGGTTCCCCCTTGCCGGCACGCCTGCTGGGGGAAGACTTGGTGCTGTGGCGCAGTGGCGACCGATTGGTGGCTTGGCAAGACAGGTGTCCCCACCGGGGTTTTCCCCTGTCTAAGGGACAGGTTGCCGGCGACACCCTCGTCTGTCCCTACCACGGCTTAGCTTTCAACTCGGCAGGACAGTGCACGCACATCCCCGCGCACCCAACCCAGCAGCCACCGGCACGCGCTCTCGTCCGGACGTACCAAATTCAGGAGCGCTACGGCTTGGTGTGGGTTTTGCTCGGCAAGGATGAAACAGGAGAAATTCACCCCTCACCCTTCCCCGAGTGGGATGACCCAGCTTACCGCAAGTTCCTCTGCGGTCCCTACCGCTGCCGTGCCAGCGGACTCCGCGCCATCGAGAACTTCCTCGATGTCTCTCATTTCCCCTTCGTGCATGACGGATTCCTGGGCGATCGCAACCATACCGAGGCTGAGGACTGCGAAGTGGAAGTCGATCCAGCCGGCATCAACCTCCGCAACGTCCGCGTCTGGCAGCCAGATCCCGACGGCACCGGCATCGGCTGTAAAGTCACTTACAATTATCGCGTCTGGCGTCCCCTGACCTCCTCTTTTGTCAAAGAATCCGCCGGCGGGCGTCTGGCGATTTTCTTCACCGTCACGCCGGTGGATGAGGAAGAGTGCTTGGGGTGGATGTGGGTTGCTATGAACTACGGTCACGAAATCCCCCTGGAGGAATTGCGGGCGTTTCAAGACACCGTGATTCGCCAAGACATTCCTATTGTGGAGTCCCAGCGTCCCAAGCGCCTGCCGCTGGACTTGCAGGCGGAGTTTCACCTCCAGTGCGATCGCTCCTCCATTGCCTACCGCAAGTGGCTGAAACAGCAAGGCGTCACCTTCGGAACCATCTAGACTCTTAAAGACACATTTCGCAATTCCTGCGGCTGCGAAGTCAGATTGTCCTTGGGGATGGGAAGTGTGTCGCTCAACAGCACCGGCACTTCCTGCCAGCAGCCTTGGCAAAACCAATACAGGCGATTTTGCCGCAGATGCCGCAGGAGGGGCCGGTTGCACCAAGGACACTGATGGGTTGACATATTTAATTATCTCCTTTTGAAAAACCGCAGCCCTCCTGCTTCCCAAAGCTGGACTCTTTGGTTCTATCTGCAAGCGTCCCTAAGGAAATGAAACTCTCCAAAAGAGTGCGGGCAACAGGGTGCGTTAAAAGGCTGCTATCTTTTTAAATTTGAGCTTGAGCGTATTATCTAAAACGCAGGTTATGCCAAGGCTATAATCTGGCGATCGGTTGTTTAAATTTGTTTTAATTGTTTTAAAATTGTCCGGTTCGCGTGCCAAATCGCACAGCTCCCCCCCTGCCCCCCCTTAAAAAGGGGGGGAGAACTTAAAGCCCCCCTTTTTAAGGGGGGGTTGGGGGGATCTCCGAATTGGCTGGCGAGGTGCCAAATCGACCGCGAACATGACCTTAATTTAAAAAACTCCGCTTTAATACTCAACTATTATAAAGTTCCTAGTGAAGCGATAGCCTAATATAGTTAGCGCTTTAGCGATCGCTACAAACTGTCAGAAATAACTAATCAATCGTAAATAAGGCGAGTGTTTGCAATGACCTGGCGGATTTCAGCGCTGCGCTGGGCGTATTGCGCATCACTCAGGACTGGGGATGATTCGGCGCTGGCCACCGGCACGGCCAAATCAATCCACGACCGGCAGCCCCCGTATTCCGGAAGGTAGGGAATTTCTTGCGCCCGTGGGAGCCGGTGAGTCCGCAGCAGCAGCACATAAAGTGGCTCGCGGCGCTTCCACTTCAGGCGCTCGCTGACAAATTTCTCATTCCAAATGTGGTAAGATAGCAGAGCTGCAACCGCTGACTCGTCGCTGACCGGCAAAACATCAGTAATCTCCGCCCAGCTGCCAATCCGAATTGTATCCGGATGCCAGCCGGTGGGCACCGGCGTCACTTTGCCGGCATATTCAGGTTTGAGCAAATCCGGCTGCTGGTGTTCGTAAGTGGGGTAGAGCCAAACTTGCGTGCCGGTGACAGTGAAGCGCCCGCCCTCCTCGCGGATGCCGCCTTTGCGCAGCAGCACGACAGTTTTGCCCTGTGCCAAAGCATCAACAGCAATTGCCCATTCCTTCAGGGCGCGGTTGCCAATATCACTCATAAAAAACCAACTCCCGATTGCCAATTTTAATCGCAGTACCGTCACTCAGCCAGAAAGGTTGGTTGGCGACAAGCCGCTCACTTCCAACAAACGTGCCATTGGAACTGCCCATATCCACAAGCTGGTATCGGACTGCGCCCTGAGCGTCAGGAATCCGAATAATTTTAGCGTGGTAGCGGGAGCACCTCGGATCTTGCAGCGCCAGGTTATTGTTCGGTTCGCGCCCAATAGTGAAAGGGCTAGTATTTATAACGATAATATCACCGGATGAGCGGTCAGCAAGGCGAGCGGTTGCCGCATTGCCGGCGCTGTCGCTCAGCTGCGTTGGCGCCAGTGCCGGCGCGAGTGCCGGCTGAACAAAAGTGCCCGGTTCCAGTGCAGCCGCATACGAGGGATCGCTCGATTTATTGGAAATCAGGTTCACCTGCTGCATCGGCGGCGGTGGCAAAACCGGACGCCCCGCCCGCGTGATTTCAGCTTGCAGTGCGGCTGCGTGTTCCGCTTCCTGACGCGCACTCATGCCCTCCACCTGACGGATCACGCCGCGATTTTCCGGAAACGTGATGTCGCTCACCCGCACATCCTCCAGCTCAAAGCCCAGAGAATAGACGGCTGACTTGCCATCGAGCATGTGCTGGCGGATCGCAACTCGTCCCCGACCGGTCATATCTCCGACAGAAAGCTTACCGATAGCGAGCCCCAGCATATCTTTTACCACACTTGTTAGCGCCGCAATCGGGTCAGACAGTTCCAGCGCCACCCGTTGCGGGTTGGCTACCCGGTAGCTGGCATTGAGGGACACGTTTACCAAGAATTGGTCGCGGGTTAGCAAGTCTCCCTGGGAAACAATCTCCAGGTTGCGGAGTTTGGTGTCAATTAGAAGCAGCTGGCACTGTTCCAGCAAAGGCACAGCAAAGCTGAAATGACGCCCGGGATCTAGCCGACGCACGACCTGGCCATTTTTGACCAGCAGACCCGTACAGCCCGCTTCGATGAAGTCCATGCTCAACCCGACAAAGCGCTCTGGGGTCAGCTTTTGGATGAGAGGGGGGGAATTGCCAGACATGAGAGTATCTAGAAGAGTCCGAGGGCGGAGTGTTCCTCTTCAAGGGTAGCAAAACCTGGTGCTTTTTTGCTGCGGCGCGGATGTCTTGCCGGAGCTTAAGTCCTAGGCAATCGCTTCGTGGTGGAAGCAGGTTCGCTCGCACATACAAACTCCCCCTCACCCCCTAACCCCCTCTCCCACAAGGAGAGAGGGAGAAAATATATTGTTTCTCGCTCCCAGAAATTCTTCTGTAGGGTGCGTTGCGCTCCGGCGCAACGCACCTTACCACTCTCCATCAAGAAGGCAACGCACCCCACCACTCCCCCTCACCCTCTAACCCCCTCTCCCACAAGGGAAGAGGGGGAAAAGATATTGTTTCTCGCTCCCACAAATTCCTCTGTAGGGTGGGTTGCGCTCCGGCGCAACGCACCTTACCACTACCCCTCACCCCCTCACCCCCTCTCCCCTTGTGGGAGAGGGGGAAAAGATATTGTTTCTCGCTCCCACAAATTCCTCTGTAGGGTGCGGTTGCTGCGCCCTTTCACAAACTGCGCAGGATGGCTGGATAAATTCGCGGGCATGCTTATAATATAAGGCAGAACGCTAGATGTAAGGAGTTGAGCATGGAAACGCGAAGTATAGGCACGTCTGACATCGATATTACGCCTGTAATTATGGGCACTTGGCAAGCCGGCAAATCGATGTGGGTGGGGATTGAGGATTCGGAAACCATCAAAGCGATGCGGGCGGCGTTCGATGCCGGCATCACGACGTTTGACACCGCTGCAATCTACGGAGACGGGCACTCAGAGCGAATTGTGGCCGAAGCCCTGGAGCC
The DNA here is from genome assembly GCA_964546515.1 of uncultured Oscillatoria sp. Lineage (GTDB taxonomy): Bacteria > Cyanobacteriota > Cyanobacteriia > Cyanobacteriales > Oscillatoriaceae > Oscillatoria. The sequence continues at coordinate 382 of CAZJNL010000354.1, read as the reverse complement.
GGTGCGAGACAAAGTGGTTTATGCGACTAAGCTGTGGTGCGCCAATCTCAAGTACCAGCAAGTGATTGCGGCGTGCGATAGTTCCCTGCAAAATCTGAAAACCGACTATATTGATTTATATCAAATTCACTGGCCGGCTGGGGCTTTCAAGAGCGAGATTGTGCCGGTGGAGGAGACGATGCGGGCGCTGAACGATTTGAAGCAGCAAGGGAAAATTCGAGCGATTGGGGTGTCGAATTTTTCTCGCGCCCAGATAGAAGAAGCAGCGCAGTACGGGCGGGTAGACAGTTTGCAGCCACCGTATTCGCTGTTTTGGCGGTCTGTTGAGAAGGATGCGATGCCGTATTGCATTGAGAATAATATCACAATTCTGGCTTATTCT
>CAZJNL010000353.1:4780-5811 GCA_964546515.1 uncultured Oscillatoria sp. | reverse complement strand
AGGTTTCGATACCCAGAGACAGGGGAGTCACGTCGAGCAGCAGCAAGTCTTGCACCTCACCGCCGAGCACCCCTGCTTGAATAGCGGCTCCCAGGGCCACCGCTTCATCGGGATTCACCGAGCGGTCGGGCGTTTTGCCGCCAAAATACTTGCTAATAGCCGCTTGCACTGCCGGGATGCGGGTCGATCCGCCCACCAAAATAATCCGGTCAATGTCGTCAGGCGCGAGATTGGCGTCCTTGAGAGCGAAGGAAACCGGCTCAATGGTGCACTCCACCAGCGGTTGCACCAGTTCTTCAAACTGGGAGCGAGTCAGCTCCATTTCCAGATGTTTGGGGCCGGTTTCGTCAGCGCTGATGAAAGGCAGGTTCACCGTGGTAGACATGGCGGTGGACAGTTCAATTTTTGCCTTTTCGGCGGCTTCCCGGATGCGCTGGAGGGCCATTTTGTCTTGCGACAGGTCAATGCCCTCAATTTGGTAGAAGTTGTAAGCCATCCAGTGAACCAAATAGTTGTCAAAGTCATCTCCGCCCAGGTGGTTGTTGCCGGAGGTGGATTTGACTTCAAACACGCCATCCCCCAGTTGCAGCACGGAGACATCGAAGGTGCCGCCCCCCAAGTCAAACACAAGTACGGTTTGCTCTTGGTCTTGCTTGTCCAAGCCGTAGGACAGAGCGGCTGCCGTAGGTTCATTGACGATGCGCAGCACTTCCAAGCCGGCGATCGTGCCTGCGTCTTTAGTGGCTTGCCGCTGGGCGTCAGTGAAGTAGGCCGGCACCGTAATCACAGCTTGATGCACCGGCTCACCCAGGTAATTTTCCGCATCCTGCTTGAGTTTTTGCAGGAGCATGGCTGATATTTCTTGGGGGGTGTAGGTGCGGTCGCGAATTTGAACGTCAACGGTGCTGTCTCTACCGGGGACGCAGGTATAGGGCACCCGAGCCCGCTCTTCTTCGGTGTCTTCCCAGCGCCGGCCTATAAACCGCTTAATGCTGTAAACCGTATTTTCAGCATTAGTAACGGCCTGCCGC
>CAZJNL010000353.1:0-4770 GCA_964546515.1 uncultured Oscillatoria sp. | reverse complement strand
TTGCCAAACCCCACCACGCTCGGGGTGGTTCGCCCCCCCTCCGAGTTGGTAATGACGATGGGTTTACCGCCTTCTAAAACAGCAACACAACTGTTGGTTGTGCCCAGGTCAATGCCAATGACTTTTCCCATAGCTTGTGGCGGTGAATTTCAACAAAATTAAATGTCTTTGGAATCCGTCTTACGGGAGTATTCCGCAATTAAAGCGAATTCCGATCGCCCGCAGGCTAAATCTTTACAATTGGGGCGTCGGGGGGGGGCGGCACCCCTCAGCTTTGCGCCACCTCCTCCGGGCTACTGGCAGCTGGTGCAGCCGGCGGTTCTGGTGCCGCAGCCACTTTCACCAGGGCGTGGCGCAGGACGCGCTCGCCGAGCGTGTAACCGGGCACTAGCTCTTCCAGGACAGTGCCTTCGGGATGTTCGTCTGTGGCTTCGCGCATCACCGCCTCGTGGAGATTGGGGTCGAATTCAGTGCCTTTCGGGCGCATGGGAGCCACCCCGATGCGTTTGAGGCAATCTACCATTTGCTTGTAGACGCTCTGGTAGCTTTTGTGAATATTCATTTCCCCGTCGGTTTGAGGCTTAATCTGCGCCCGCGCCCGCTCAAAATTATCCACCACCGGCAGCAGTTCCTTGATAGTAGAACACTTGACCTGCAGCTCGATGTCTTCTTTTTCTTTGGCGGTGCGCTTGCGGAAATTGTCGAAATCTGCTGCCAGCCGCGCATATTGACTTCTAAAGTCTTCCAGCTGAACTTTGAGCCCCTCAATCTCCTGCAGCAGAGCCTCCACTATGGCTGGCTCAGCTGCAGGGGCAAACTCTTCTGCTGCGCCAGAAGAGGCGGCGGCGGGCTCGCTCGAGCCGTAGGCTGCGGCATACGCTTCCAGATCGGCGGCACCGCCAGTGGCTTGCGGTTGAGAATCCCCAGGCACAGCTTCCGGCTCAGGGCCGGTAAAGCTGGCCACTGACCCTGAACCTTCGGTCGCCTTATCTTTTGGGCTTTGGGTGTTATCTAGCTGCTTTTCTTCGTCCATCATCTGTTTTCCCGCCCAGATACTCCCGCGTTTTCCTGCAGGGGAAAAACGCGGTGGGAGGAAAGGCAGGGCAGGGTATGCGCCTCTCCACACACAAATCATGTGCGGGTTTTTGAATGCAGGAACCCGCAAAACCCACTCCCATTGCTGGGATCGAGATGTCACGAAAGCAGGGGGGGAATACCATTGGCATATCTGCGAGTTTCAGCTCCGGCTGACAAACCCGCCCCTTATGGCTGGCGTCGCACAAAGGAGCCACACCCGCTCGGGGGAGCGCGGTGAGGGGAAAGCAGGCGGGGCGTACCGCTTCCGGGCCCGCAATTGGCTTTTTAAGCCTGATGGCCCGCTTTCTGGCCGAAACCTCTCCCCCGCGAGCCCGCAAAGGCTTGCCGGCCCGCGCTGCCAGACCCACCTGCTCCGGCCACAGGCAAAAAGCCCATACCACAAGTGTGCCATAAAAACGTTAATCCCCAACCCCCTGGCGGAGGTTGGGGCCAAAGGAGTCCAGTGAGTCTGGGCTGTTACGCGAGAGCGGCAGCTAATGCCTGCACCTGCGTTTAGCTGTAGGTTGATTTGACCTGCTCTGTAAAACTTACTCAATACGCTCACTCTTACTGAACAAGGGCATTGACGTTTACTTCCGGAGCGCTCGTGGACTGTTGGCAGCACCCACTCTACAGGCTGTCACGGTCAAGCAGACCGCCATTTTATCACACCTCCTCTTGGAGGTTCTACATGGCCAGAGTGTAGCTACAATGTAGCTGCAATGTCAAGAGAGTGCACCTCAAGAATTAGGCGTGCGCCGGCTAGAACTAGAGCGCCTGCTTTTTAAAGGCAGCGCCTCGGCAATGGGGGTACTGACTTCTGCGGGACTCCATCAAACGATTGGCCTTCTCCGGATAGAATTAGCAAAGGCGACGCCTGTGGGAGAATTAGACGCTTTAAGCGATTTACCTAGAGATTTGCTCGGCAGATAATTCCTCCCCCAGAGTAACAATCCCGTTTGGGCTAGCGGTTTGTTGCTGTCCAGACGCGCTTAGGGCAGGCTCTCACCATTTTGACACTCTCTTTGCAGCAATGGCAAACTGTGACTTGCTGAAACCCAGCGCCCAATTTAACGGACGCCCCAGCCCATCGCTGAGACTGGCCGGTAACAGGTGCCGGTGCGGCTGGCACAGCACTGGGGGAGTTCCTCAAACGATTCTAACGTCGTGAGAGCGGTTTTCACTCCTGCGAAATACAGCCCTTGCGAATGTGCTATCATATAGATCAGCCGGCAGTTGGTTTGGATGAATCCCTGTCAGGGATTGAAATAAGCAGGCCGCTCGCGCAACGCGCTCGACAGCAGCCGCATGTTTTGCTGCTGCCGAAAGGACGGCAGTCCCTTCCGTCCCCCAGGCTAGCCGCACTCCTAGCAATTCACCGGCAGCGGTTTTCAATTTCCCGACCGAACCGCTTGAGAAGTCAGGACGGTTCGCGGGCAAGCCATCGCAGATTATAGCAAGAAACTGCCTGCGAGCGGCGAGCAATTGAGGCCGGCCCGGGTTGAGTTGAGACACAGTTGGCCAAAATATATATTAAACTCCCCACTAGCAGGAGAACCCCATTGAAGGGAAACTGAATGGCCACATGGCGATGGGGAGTTGCCGGGTAAAAAGGCGATAAAAAATGTTGGGAGTAGAGAGATATGATATTAACCTAACGAGGCGATTTTGTCAAGAGGGTGAGAATTGGGCAGGCCGGTGAAAGAATCTCTATAACCTTTCTAATTACCGCCTCCATCAACAATTCTTTCCGGGAGGGAGGGCGCTAACCGTCTCCCGCTTTTAGTCAGCAACGCCCTTGCCGGTGCGCCGGCACAGGACGATTAACGGTCTGACGCACGCCGCTCTCAAAGAATGCAAGGAATGTGCCAGGATGGCTAGCGCTAGGGCGGGCAGAGCTAGTGCGGTTTAAGAAGAAATCGTATATAATTGCGTAATATCAAGACAGAACCGAGGGGAGAAATATCCTGACCCGCGATCTTTGCGGGGACTTGAAACTGCGGAGCAGTGAACTGCATCACACCGGGATATCCTTGCTTTCGGTAACAACTGCTCTCAAGGAAGCTGGGAGCGTCCTCTGGGCAAACAGCGTTTGTTTTGAGGTGGCACAGCGCAAAGGTCTCAAACCCCTCAAGACTGAAACACCGGTCGGGCTGGCCCGGGCTGATTTGGGATGGCATAATTGCGGCGCTGTGCGTTCTTTGGCGGCAGGGTTCCAACATGTCCCTGTCAGTGACAGACCCCGGGCGGGGACGTTTTGGGGCGTTTGGCTGGGAGTCGCAGGCCATTTCGGGGCGCGTCCGGGGCCGGCAACCCGCTGTTGTGAGCGAGGTTGAGGCATTTGGAAAGAGATTTCTAAAAGCTGCTATGCCTTGAAGATTACCTGCATAATTTTGGGAACAATCAAAAAAGAACTGGAACATCGACTATGACAACCAACTATTCACCGAAAGAGCGGCGGGCTGTGGTTCCGCTCCAGAGTAATTTTTCTCCGTTCGGCAACAAACTGATTCAGGCGGGCTACGTCGATCGCAACCAGATGCAGCAAGCCCAGAGCAAAAGCCGGAAGTCGGGCAAACCCCTGACCTCGATTCTGGAGGAGATTACAGGGAAGCCAGTGCCCCCTGAATTACAGCGCCAGTACAAGAAACAGCAGCTGTTTGAGCTGAAGGTTCTCTACGGCATTGAAGTGGTCGATCCAGAACTGGAGCAAATTTCTACAGAGCAGGTCGCTTACCTGATTGACACGCTGATTTCAGTGGATATGTGCCGGCGGCACGACTTGCTGCCACTGGCCCAGCTAGAAACCGCTCCGCCATCGGTGTTGGTGGCGATGGTAGATCCGGACAATCTAACAGCCGTCGACGATCTAAACCAGATTTTGCGACCTCAGAAATGGGCGCTGCAGAAGCGGGTGATCGCCCCTGAAGACTACGATCAGCTGCTCAACCAATACTTGGACGCTCAGGTCAAACAGCAAGCGGCAGTGGCGGCGAAATCTGCGGAACTGGATCTGACCTTAGACCCCGACGCCCTGGACTATGTGGATAGCGGCGTGGAGGCTGCCGGTGACGAAGACGGCATGGACCTGAACAAGGCCATAGCGGAAGCGGATTCGGCTCCGATTGTCAAGACGGTAAACCTAATCCTGGCGCGAGCGCTGAGCGACGCGGTGTCGGACATCCATATCGAGCCGCAAGAAGAGTTCCTGCGGATTCGCATGCGCAAGGATGGGGTGCTGCACGAATATCTCAGACTGCCGAAAAAGATTATCAACCCGCTGGTGTCGCGCTTCAAAATTCTGGCAGACCTGGACATTGCGGAGCGGCGCAACGCCCAAGACGGTCGCATCCGGCGTATCTTCCAGGGACGGACAGTGGACTTCCGGGTGAACTGCTTGCCCAGCCGCTACGGCGAGAAGATATGTATGCGGATCTTGGACAACTCGTCCACCCAGCTAGGTTTGGACAAGCTAATTACCGATCAAGAGGCCCTGGCGAACGTCCGAGAAATGGCCAGCCGTCCCTTCGGGCTGATTTTGGTTACCGGGCCAACCGGTTCAGGTAAGTCAACCTCCCTGTACTCGGTGCTGGCGGAACGGAACGATCCGGCGGTAAACATCAGCACTGCAGAAGACCCAATCGAATACGCTCTGCCGGGGATTACCCAGTGTCAGGTGATTCGGGCCAAGGG
>CAZJNL010000352.1:0-5829 GCA_964546515.1 uncultured Oscillatoria sp. | reverse complement strand
GGCGCAGGGGTCTTGCACCGTAGCTGGGGTTGTAGCCTTCTTGCACCAAGCGGTCTTTGAACCGTTCTGTGACTTCCAAGGTGATGCCTTGGTCAGTCAGGCGCTTGAAGACATCCTTCAGCATGATATCTGCGATTTGCTTGACTTCCTCCTTGTTCAGCTGGCGGAAGACGATAATTTCGTCAAGCCGGTTGAGGAACTCTGGGCGGAAATACTGCTTGAGTTCTTCATTAACCAGAGAGCGAATGCGGTTGTACTGCGTCTCAGCTTGATTTTCCGAAGAAAACTCGAAGCCGATACCGCCGCCACCCTTTTCAATCACCTTGGAACCGATGTTGGAGGTCATGATCAGCAAGGTGTTCTTGAAGTCCACCGTGCGACCCTTGGCATCAGTCAGGCGACCGTCTTCCAAAATTTGCAGCAGCATATTGAAGACGTCGGGGTGGGCTTTTTCGATTTCGTCGAACAGCACGACGGTGTAGGGACGCCGGCGCACAGCTTCGGTCAGCTGGCCACCTTCGTTGTAACCCACATAGCCCGGAGGCGAACCGATGAGTTTGGAGACGGTGTGGCGCTCCATATATTCGGACATGTCCAGCCGAATCATGGCGTCTTCGGAACCGAAGAAATAAGCCGCCAGTGACTTAGTGAGTTCCGTCTTGCCGACGCCGGTGGGCCCGGAGAAGATGAAGCTGGCGATAGGCCGGTTGGGGTTTTTCAGACCGACGCGAGCCCGACGAATGGCGCGGGAGACAGCCTTGACGGCTTCTTCCTGACCGATGAGACGCTGGTGCAGGGTGTCTTCCATGTGCAGCAGCTTCTCGGATTCGGATTCAGTGAGCTTGTTCACCGGCACCCCAGTCCAGCTAGCCACGATTTGGGCGATGTCCTCTTCAGTGACCACCGGCGATAAATCCTCACCGCGAGGGGAGTCGGACTTTTTGTTTTGGGCGATAGCGCGAATTTCGGCTTTAATTTCCATTTCGCGGTCGCGCAGCTCGCCGGCGCGGTCAAAGTCTTGAGCGCGGACGGCGTCGTCTTTTTCTTTGAGGACTTGGCGCAGCTCCTTATCCAGTTCTTTAGCTGCCGGTGGCAGCTGGGAGGTGAGCAGGCGGACTCTGGAGCCTGCTTCATCAACCAGGTCAATTGCCTTATCTGGCAAGTAGCGGTCTGAGATGTACCGGTCAGAGAGCTTGGCAGCTGCTTCCAGGGCGGCGTCGGAAATCTTCAGCTTGTGGTGTTGCTCGTAGCGTTCGCGCAAACCGTAGAGAATCTCAATTGTTTCTACCACGCTTGGCTCGCCCACCATCACTGGTTGGAACCGGCGTTCCAGGGCGGCATCCCGCTCGATGTGCTTGCGGTACTCATCCAGGGTTGTTGCGCCGATGCACTGCAGTTCGCCCCGCGCCAGTGCCGGTTTGAGGATATTGGCGGCGTCGATCGCGCCCTCAGCCGCACCTGCGCCGATCAGGGTGTGAACTTCGTCTATCACCAGGATGACGTTACCGGCGGAGCGGATTTCATCCATGATTTTCTTGAGGCGCTCCTCAAATTCGCCCCGGTACTTGGTGCCGGCCACCAGCAGACCGATGTCCAGGGTGACGACCCGCTTGTCTTCCAGGATGTCGGGCACATCGTTGTTGGCAATCCGCTGAGCCAGACCTTCGGCGATGGCGGTTTTACCGACTCCGGGTTCCCCAATCAGCACGGGGTTGTTTTTGGTGCGACGTCCCAGAATTTGAATCACCCGTTCAATTTCCTTCTGGCGTCCCACCACCGGGTCAAGCTTGCCTTCCGCTGCCATTTGGGTCAGGTTGGCACCAAACTCATCCAGGGTTGGGGTTTTCGTGCGACCGCCAGTAGCGCCGGGGGTGACTTCTGCAGTTTCGCCCAGCATGCGGATGACTTGCGTGCGGACTTTGGACAGGTCAACTCCCAGGTTTTCCAGCACTCTTGCTGCCACGCCTTCCCCTTCACGGATGAGGCCAAGGAGCAGGTGTTCTGTGCCAATGTAGTTATGTCCCAGCTGGCGAGCTTCTTCTAGGGACAGCTCCAAAACCCGCTTGGCCCTGGGAGTGAACGGAATTTCAACAGCGACGAAGCCCGAGCCTCTGCCGATGATTTTTTCCACCTCTATCCGGGCGTCTTTCAGGTTTACGCCCATAGATTTCAGCACTTTGGCGGCTACACCGGTCCCTTCTCCAATCAGACCCAGAAGGATCTGCTCAGTACCTACGAAGTTATGCCCCAGGCGACGTGCTTCCTCCTGGGCTAGCATAATCACCTTAATGGCTTTTTCTGTAAAGCGTTCAAACATGGCGTTTTTCCATCACCTGCTGCGTGCCCGTAAGCTGATTCTAGCACAGTGAATCTAGCTGGCTGTTATCGGCCCCATACCCTAAAGGGTTCGTTTCGAGCTGCTGCCTCTGGGCGTGACAGTGTTGAAACGCTGGCCTCTCAAGCCCTTGGGCAATTTGGCAAGCCTAGCAATTAGGCGATAGGGCAATTTGCCAAATTGGCGCGTTCAAAAATTATTGTGTAATTAATGTAACGGATCGGTTGTCGGTGAGAACAGAAGCTTTTCGGAAAACCGATCTCTTCCGAAGCGGTTATCTCCAATTCTTTACATTTTACTGGAAAAGCGCACGCTGGGAGGGGCTGCCACTCTCACGGCGCAACATCGCTGACAATCGGAGCTTCCAGCTTGCCTTCCCTGCAATTCAACTCGGGCGAGCGCTGGTGACTTAAGTCTAAACGCCAGCCAGCTGAAGCCAGACGCTGGCCACTTTCTCGGTGCCAGATGGCCAATGTTTGGCCAAATTCGGGGTGCTGCAGGCCGGGACGCCACATAATAATGGCATCTTCATCGGTGTCTTGGTAGTAACTGCGGCGGCGACCGGCTTGTTGAAAGCCAAATTTTTGATAGAGAGAGAGGGCGGCGCGGTTAGAGACTCGCACTTCTAGGGTAGCCCGCTCCAGGTGCCGGCGGGCGGCTGCCGCCAGCAGGGCGAGTAGCAGGGCCTGACCCAGGCCTTGGTGCTGGAAGTCGGGATGAATGCCCAGCAGGGTGATGTGAGCCTCATCCAAAATCGCCCACAGGCAACCCAGCCCAACCAAGCGCTCTGACTCGCCGAGATCGAGCCTGTCGGGTAGGGGAGTGGACAGAACCAGCAACTCGCTGTTGGGGCGGGCTAACTCTCGCTGGTAGCCCTCATAAGTCCACAGTCCGCCAAAACACAGCCGGTCTAGCTCCAGGACTGCCGGTAGCAGCTGTGATGTCAGCGGTTTTAATTCCAAAAAATTCACCAGATGTGGGAGTGAATGTTTCAGCAAGGCACAATTGTCAATTGTACACTGAAAAACGAAACCCACTCACGTCCGTTCCTCGACCGGCGGACAACTAATAGGATTATGGTATCGACTCGCCCTGTAGGGGTTGAAAATTCTGGCCGTAAATATTTGCCTTCTTTGGCCAGCGCATCAGAATCTCGCTCACCCAACCAGGAACTCATGCCGCTCACAGCCCGGGTGAACCGCCAAGACCACCTGGAAATTGGGGGCTGTGACGTGACGACGCTGGTTGAGCGATTTGGCTCTCCGCTTTATATTGTGGATGAGGAAACCCTGCGGACGGCTTGCCGGCAGTACCGTTCGGCTCTCCGGCGCTACTATCCCGGTGAGTCGCAGGTGCTGTACGCTTCTAAGGCTTGGAGCTGTTTGGCCATTTGCGCGGTGGCGGCGCAAGAAGGTTTGGGGATCGATGTGGTATCTGGCGGGGAACTCCACACCGCTGTACTCGCCGGTGTCAGCCCGGACAAGATTTACCTGCACGGCAACAACAAATCCCGCGAAGAGATCCAGCTGGCTATTGAAACCGGCTGCACTGTGGTGGCGGACAACTGGCTGGAGTTGCGGACTCTGGCAGATATGGCCAAGACTGGCGAGCGACCGATCCACATCATGCTGCGGTTTACCCCGGGGATTGAGTGTCACACCCACGAGTACATCCGCACCGGCAATCTGGACAGCAAATTTGGCTTTGACCCGGACTGGGCGGATGAGGTATTTAGTTTTGTCAGCCAGCAACCTTTTCTATCTTGCACCGCTGTGCACGCCCACATTGGCTCCCAGATTTTTGAACTGCAACCCCATGTGGATCTCGCCGCTGTCTTGGTGCAGTGGCTAAAGAAAGCGGCCCAGTACGGGCTGCCGGTGCGGGAACTGAATGTGGGTGGCGGTTTGGGGATTCGCTACACGGAATCGGACGATCCGCCAAGCATCGACGCCTGGGTGAAGGCTGTCTGCTTTGGGATTGCCGGTGCACTGCACTCTGAGGGGCTGCCGCTGCCGAAGCTGCTGTGCGAGCCGGGCCGGTCAATCGTTGGCCCTGCTTGTGTGACTGCTTACACTGCCGGCAGTCAGAAAGCGATTCCGGGAATTCGCACTTACCTGTCGGTGGATGGGGGCATGTCGGACAATCCCCGTCCCATCACTTATCAAGCGGTCTACCGGGCCGTGGTGGCCAACCGCATGGGAGAGCCTTTGACGGAGAAGGTTACGGTTGCCGGCAAACACTGCGAGTCCGGAGACATCCTGATTAAAGAAGCCCAGCTGCCGAAAACTCAGCCCGGGGACATTTTGGTGGTTCCCGGCACTGGCGCTTACAATTACAGTATGGCCTCTAACTACAATCGGTTGCCCCGACCGGCAGCGGTTTTGGTCAGCGATGGGGAAGCGAATCTGATCTTGCAGCGGGAAACCTACCAAGACTTGCTGCGACTCGATCGCTTGCCCGAAAGGCTGATTCCCGAAAGCGGAATGACTCCTAGGCTTCCAGGAGAGTGACTTGTGAGGGCGAATAACAGGTTAGTGCCGCCGGCACAGTGGTGAGGAGGGGGTAAGGGAGTAAAGGGGCGAGGGGGGGAAACAAAAAACTCTCCCACTCTTGCGGGGTTGAGAAACCGGGTTTCTGTTTCTGGATTCGACCGATATTTCCGCAGCGCCACCCAAAGAAACCCGGTTTCTGAGATGATTTGACCGGCGCTAATGCCTCCAGTCCCCAGCCCAATGCCACTCAAGTGGCACAGGCATCCGGTCGGTGGCTGTCAGTGGCACTGCCGGTGGTTCCGGGCAATGCCTGCACGCGCAGGCGGCACCTCAGGCGATGCCGGCCTCAGTCTGCGGGCGGGGTAGAGTGAGGGTGCGGTTTCCGCACAAAACGGCGGCTGACTTGCAAAGCGCACCCGACGAGAGGCGTGCGGTTTCCGCTGCTGTCAAGGGTGCCGGATGTCCAAAGCGGGCGGAACTAGTCTCAGATGGGAGGGGTGACGGTAAGCTGACGCCCTGATAAGATGTCTGCTGGCATAAAATCAAGCTAGTAGGGACTCAGCGTGCTGATCCCGTTCCAAGCAAAATTCAGCTAATCGTTGCTTAAAGTTTAATGATTTCGTCGGGTCCCGGTTCTGACCCTAGCTGGACTCAGTCCTTTCTGCGTCACCTGATGGATATTTGGACGCATTGGCTGAAAGGCCCAATCGATATTGCGCTGGTTCTGGCCCTGACCTACATGGTACTCGCGATCATTGGTGAGCGCCGCACGCTGTGGATGGTGCGAGGATTGATTGTCCTCATGCTGTGCACGGCCATCAGCAGCAGCCTGCAGCTGAGGCTGTTAAATTTTGTGCTGGAAAAGTTGGTGATCGGCTGTGCGGTGGCAATGGCTGTGATTCTGCAGTCGGAGTTCCGCCGATTTCTGGAACAATTGGGTCGGGGAGAAATTGTGCAGCTGTTTCAATCTCACCGGGGAGCGGTTCCCAAACCCGACAGCGT
>CAZJNL010000351.1:0-5830 GCA_964546515.1 uncultured Oscillatoria sp. | reverse complement strand
GCCAGTGAGAGCGCTACGCTGGAGGGGGAGACAAACACATTGTTGCGGCTGTTCTGTTTGAGGATTTCTGAAAATAGCTTGAAGCTAAACCGCGTATTGGCAGCAATTACCTTGGGGTCAACCTTTTTATCGCCAATCGAGGACAGCTTTACCTCGCCAGGACACTGCCAATTTTCGCTCGCCGTCTCCTGACTATTTTCGCTCGCCGACATCTGATTTTTAGTCACGCACCCGCCTGAGATACCCAGCAAGGTTGCCAGTCCCAAGACAGCGAGGGCTTTCCCTTTTTTTTGTCCGCGCTCTTTCATGCCGATAGCTCCTTTGCTTTTAGAATAAGTATGTCCTGCGTTTCATATCAAACTCAAGTTGCTACTTAACCAAAGTTGCAACTTTTGGAGGCAGTCGCGATGAACTGCGCACACCGCCACCAATGAAAATGTGTGGGCCACAACCCGACGGTAGGGCTAAAGCCCAACTACAAACATTTTCAAGTCAGAGCCTCCTTAGGTAGCAACTTGGGTTACTGCTATAACATCTCGCCTGTCCCAGCCCTCCAACGTAGGACAGGCGTCCCGCCTGTCCTCTTGCGTCCCTGACTTCCCGCCTGTCCCCAGATATTCCCGATTTACATATACCTCGTAAGTCCTACGCGATAGCGGTCTTTTTTAGTAACAGACATTTCGCCAATTTCCAGGCGTCCTTTACCCCGAATGGCGACTAAATCGCCCGGTTTTAGGATGTAGCTCGCTTGGGTAATTTCTTTCCAGTTCACGCGCACGTCGCCACCGGCAATTAAATCGACCATTTTGCTGCGGGACATGCCAAACCCAGCGGAAGCGAGGGCATCCAACCGCATGGAAGCCTCCACCGTTGTTAACTCTTTCTTCTTGGGTTCTTTTACCTTAAGCTCGCTCAGATCAATTCGCTGAGTTTTCACCGGCACGGAGCGCACCTGCTGGAGATTCATTTCCAGAAACTCCACCATTTCTGGCACCACAATCGCCTGCGCACCCCGTTCGCCCAGCACAATAATGTCGCCGGTTTTTTCTCGGACAATGCCGCATCCGAGCATTGCGCCCAGAAAGTCGCGGTGAGTGGCGGTATCGAACAGGAAGTTGCCGGCAATTTCCAGTGCGGCAACAGCCACCTGCGACTGCTCTAGCGGCAGTTCTGAGCGGGCGATCGCCAGACGCTGCCGCTCTGCTTGCGGATAGCCCCCCCAGGCGATCGCCCGCACCTCCGTCAGACGCTTGAAAACCTGCTGGGTTTCAGCCAGCACCGGCGGCGAAAGAAAATCCGTCCCGACAACTTCCCAGGTTTTGAGCGCCTGCTCAGCTTGGTCGATAGCGCGAGCCACGCTGTCTCGATTTTCGACACCTTTTAACAGTTCTTCCCTTGGCAACATCTAAGCAGTTTTGAGTGTTGATCTTTGGAGTTTTGGCTTAATAGTTAACACACTCTCCTTTCCAGTTTATATGCCTGACAGCGATCTTGCCCACACTCCTTGCAGCTAGCCAGCCCTTACCCGGGACAAGCGCCAGTGCCGGTCAACCGAGGCGATTGAAGGTGGCCATCGACAGGTGGGGCTGGTGGCTCAGCGAGCTGGTGAGACGCACCCCAACAGAGGGAACTGATTAATCATCTTCACTGTCCAATTCCTGCAGTAGTGCGAAAAAGGAAAGAGGCAAGGCGGCTGCAGCGAGCAGCATGGCGAACAAAAGGCTGCTCAAGAGGTTCGCAAATGTTTCTCCAGCTTTTTGGAACCTTTGGGGGAGCCTTTTTTGGGAAACAGGAAGAATTAAAGTCGCTCTCAGCGGGACATCAGTTTTGATTTCCATATAGCAACCAATAAGAAGCTAGTGGTTTATGTTTGAGACTGACAGCCATAACGCTCAAGCCAGACGAGCCTAGATTGCCTGATGACCCCGATGCAGAACTAGCAAATAGGTTTTTGCCAACTGACTCCTTGCGGTCAGGAGCGCGGCGCAAATCTCTCCCCACCACATAAGAGAGGGGAGAATTCAGACTGCTGACTGGCCGAGCCTTTTCAAGTACATGTCATTACTTAATAAGGTATCACCTCGGTTGTGAATAACTCGTGAAAGAGTCAGATTCCTTAACAAAATTAAACATTTTTTTCCAAAAGCAAGGATAAAACCAGGCACTCTGATTTCGGCTTGGGGAACCAGAATGGTTGGCTGGCTCCCGACAGCGATCCGGACGACCGCTGTGGGAATTGCTCAAGAGGCTACCCATTTAAAGTCTATCTGATATTTTCAGTAGCGAGTGTGAAATCAGTGTAAAGTCTCAGGAGTTTTTTGTGAAGATACGGTAAAGTTATTGAGGAATCTTGAAACCTTCAACCCTTCCCGTTCACCCTGGCAAAATATTTATCAGCGCCGAGATGTTTCCGAAGCCAGAGGCGGGGAAAGACAGCCTTGTTGTCTGCGGCTTGCCGGCCTAACATTTAATCGTGTAATATTTTATTCCACGGGGCACGAATTGCTCTGAGTGTCAGAAGAGAGCTTTCCGATTTAAGCCAATACTGTTTCGGCAATTCAAACGCTATATTCCAGCGGTAAAAACCGCTACACCCGCAGGAGCGAGCCACCGGCACCGGCGAGCATGGGAATCCGCTGCCGGCGTTTTCGCGGAAATGCAGCCAGAACCAGGATACCCGGAGAGTGGCTGGCACTCAGACACTGCCAGGATCGGCGTAACCCTGGATATTTTCCGGCTCAAACTGGCGCAGGATGCGGGTGGCTTGGCGGGTGAGGGTTTCCGAACCCTTGACCACAATCAGGTACTTGCCGGCATTGAGCCGGTTGCGATAGGGCAAAGCGTCACCGCCGCCGAAGATCAAACCGACACCGCCGCCGACAAAAACACTGCCCATTGCGCCGGAGACAGCGCCGAGCAACCCGCCAATGATGTGATTGCCGAGTTGGCCCGCCCAGGCAAAAGTATCCAAGTCAGTGATCCAGCTGAAAGTGAAGCCGGCGGCAAAGCCAAACGGGACGAGCCAGGTGGCCATCAGCCGAGCTTGTTTGCGGGCTTGCTCATTGGGATCGATCAAGCCATATTCATCAGCGCTCTTATAGCCCTTGCCCAGGATGGCCACTTGCTGGGTCGGCAAGCCTTCTTTTTCCAGAGCCACATAAGCGGCTTCTGCTTGAATGCGGTCTGGCAGTACGGCGACGAGATAGTTCATAAGCAATAGTTCCTCTGGCGGTCTAGCCTGAGTGAGAGTGGGAGCGCTACCCCTTGGAGATATTGTACTTTTAGATCGGGACTGACTCGCTGTTCGCCACGGGCGCAGAGCCACCGACAGGCGAGGGGGGAGGCACCTCGTCGTCGGGTGGAAGAGAAGATAAAAACTTTCAAACAATCTAAGGCAGGCAGACAGCAATACAGTTAAAATGACCTACTGCAGCAGATTCCTGCCATGCAGGATCTCCGGCTGCCAAACCGCTCCCAGTAAGCCCTGAGCCTTGATCGTAAGCCCAGATCACGTCATTTCACCCCAAGCTGTTGCAACCTCAGAAGCCAACCATGCCAAAGGTTCTCGTTTCCGATCCCATAGACCAAGTAGGCATCGACATTCTGTCGCAAGTCGCCCAGGTAGACGTAAAAACCAATCTGTCGCCAGAAGAACTGGTGCGGGCGATCCCAGAGTACGACGCCCTGATGATCCGATCCGGCACCCGCGTCACAAAAGAGGTGATTTCAGCTGGCACACAGCTGAAAATCATCGGACGCGCCGGTGTGGGCGTAGACAATGTGGACGTGCCGGCAGCCACCCGCTCTGGGATTGTGGTGGTCAATTCCCCAGAAGGCAACACCATTGCCGCTGCAGAGCACGCCCTGGCCATGATGCTGTCCCTCTCTCGCTACATCCCCGACGCCAACCAGTCGGTGAAAACCGGCAAGTGGGACCGCAAGAGCTTTGTCGGCGCGGAGGTGTACAAGAAAACCCTCGGCATCGTGGGGCTGGGAAAGATTGGCTCCCATGTGGCGGCGGCGGCGAAAGCGATGGGCATGAAGCTCCTCGCTTATGACCCCTTCATCTCCACCGAACGGGCTGAGCAGCTGGGCTGCCGGCTGGTGGATATGGATCTGCTGTTGCGGGAAGCGGACTACATCACCCTGCACATCCCCAAAACGCCGGAGACGTCCCACCTGATCGGTGCTGAGGCGCTGGCTAAAATGAAACCAACCGCCCGCATCATCAACTGCGCCCGAGGCGGGATCATTGACGAGGCGGCGCTGGCACAAGCCCTCAAGGAAGGCAAAATTGCCGGTGCGGCGCTCGACGTTTACCAAAACGAACCGCTGGAAGCGGATTCGCCGCTGCGCCAGCTCGAGCGGGGAATCGTCCTCACCCCCCACTTGGGAGCCTCCACCGCAGAAGCCCAGACTAATGTGGCTATTGACGTGGCCGAACAAATTCGCGACGTGCTGCTGGGGCTGCCGGCGCGTTCGGCGGTGAATATCCCCGGCTTGTACCCAGACCTCCTGGAAAAGCTCAAACCTTACATGCAGCTGGCTGAAACCCTGGGCAACTTGGTCAGCCAGCTGGCCGGCGGGCGGGTTGAGTCTCTGATTGTGCGGCTGCAGGGAGAATTGGCTAGCTCTGAAAGCCAGCCGGTGGTAGTCGCCTCCCTCAAAGGGCTGCTCTCGATCGCCCTGCGGGAGCGGGTCAATTACGTCAACGCCGCCCTGGAAGCCAAAGAGCGGGGCATTCGCGTGGTTGAAACCAGGGATGCCTCGATTCGCGACTACACCGGCTCGCTGCACCTGGAGGCTAAGGGGGCTCTGGGCGACCACTCGGTGACGGGCGCTGTGCTCGGCGATGGCGAAATTCGCATCACCGCCTTGGACGAGTTCCCGATCGGGGTTACCCCCACTCAGCACATGCTGTTTACCCGCCACCGCGATATGCCGGGGATTATCGGCAAAATCGGTTCTCTTCTGGGCAGTTTTAATGTCAATATTGCCAGTATGCAGGTAGGCCGCAAAATCGTGCGCGGCGATGCCGTGATGGTTCTCAGCCTTGACGATCCCCTGCCTGACGGGATTCTGACTGAGATTACTAAAGTGGCGGGTATTCGGGAAGCCCATACAGTAAGGCTGTAGGGACACAGAAACTAGGGACTGGGGATCTGAGGGATGAATTGTGGGTGCTGAATGAGGAATTATCCGTTATAATTCAAAATTCAAAATTCCAAATTCAAACTTAACTTAGCCCCTAGCCTCTAAAATAGGGGGCATTAACTTTGGCAAACAGCTGGTGGGAAATTCGGGTTCTGTGCGAGCCAGCGCTGGAAGATTTAATCTTCTGGCGGCTGGAAGGCTTTGGCTGTAAGGGTACGGCTTGCGAGATTAAAGGCTGTAACTGCCTGGTATCCGCTTACTTGCCCGAGGAGCAGGCGCAGTTGCTGGATTTGGCGGCGCTGTCTCTGTGGCTGCGCCAAGATGCGCTCTGCGCGGGTTGGCCAACGCCTGCCATGCAGTGGCACTTGATCGATGAGGAAGACTGGGCTAGCAGCTGGAAGCAATACTGGCACCCGCTGGAAATTGGAGATCGCTTGCTGGTTTACCCGGCTTGGCTCCCCGTACCCGAACAGTCTGACCGGCTCCTGCTGCGCTTAGATCCGAGTGTGGCTTTTGGCACCGGCACCCACGCCACCACTCAGCTGTGCATGGAGGCGCTGGAAATGCGCCTGGACTTTGAAAAAACCGATGCCTTGGTGGCGGATATTGGCTGTGGCTCCGGCATTTTATCGCTCGCTGCCCTGCTGCTGGGTGCTGGCAAGGTTTACGCTGTGGA
>CAZJNL010000350.1:0-5833 GCA_964546515.1 uncultured Oscillatoria sp. | reverse complement strand
GGGGCCCAGCGGAGTCCTTCTCGCTCACTACCTGTTGCGTCGTGCGGACAAATACCAAATCGATATTTATGAGCGCCGCAACGACCCTCGCGCTGTCCCCTTCTCGAAATCCAGAACCTATCCTATCACTCTGACCGAACGGGGAATGAGCGCCTTGAAGAAGATCGATGGCCTCGCAGAAGCAGTCAAGGCGATGACTGTGGAGATGTCCGGAAGCATCTCTCACCAAAAAAACGGCAAAACGCAGTTCAGGCCGAGAAGAAAACCTCTCCTTGCCCTCGACCGCACCAACTTGGTAATTGCTCTCTTAGAAAAGCTGAGCGAAAAGTCCGACGGAAGCCGAGTCAATATTCATTTCAACCGCAAATGCACCCAGGTTAATTTTGAAGCAAAAACGGTAACGTTTCAGAAGGTTACGGAAGGGAGTACCGCAGAAGAAGCTGCGGATATCGCCGTTTATTATGACCTGCTAGTCGGTGCGGACGGAGCGCGTTCGGCGGTGAGAAAGCATTTTCTGGACACGGAACTTTTTGAGTTTGAGCAGAATTACGCTCGCTTTGACCGCAAATCAATTTTCTTGCCCCGCCCTGACGAAAAGCCAAGCATCAACCTGCAACCGGGGTGCGTCCACTCCTGGATACTGGACGACGGTACAGGGCTATTGCTCTTACATCAGGTGGACGGGACGATGAGTGGTGCCATCCGCTTTCCCCGCGACAAGAACAAGCTGGTTGGTCTTTCCACAACAGAAGATGTACTCCAATTCTTTCGCGAGAATTTCCCGGAGGTTGGGCAGCTGATGCCGGAATCGGAGGCGGAAGCTTTCCTCAAAAGACCAGCAGCAAGGGTTTTAACGATTCGCTGCAGCCGGTTCCACCACGGTGACAGCGTGCTGCTGATTGGAGACGCGGCGCATTCTGTATCTCCTTCTCTCGGTCAAGGTTGCAATTCAGCACTCGAAGATGTGGCTCTGTTTGACAGCCTTTTGGACGAGTGTAATCACAGTCTGGCGGAGGCAATAGAACAGTTTACTGTTCGCCGTAAGGCTGACGCTCACGCCTTATTAGAGCTAGACCGCAATACGTTTCCTGTATCAAAAGGATTAGTGATGGAGTTTTTCTTGAGGGAGCGTCTTGCCAAACTCTTGCACCAACTCTTTCCCAATCGCTTCTCGCCCTCACTGATCGAGCTGATATTTGAAAGCTCAGTTCCCTATTCAGAGATTTTGAAGTTATACAAGGGCTGGATCTCAAAAGTGAAAAAAAATACAGCGATAAGTTCCTAGCTACCTTGCAGCCATGACCAAATCGTTCATTCACTTCTAGAGTGCCGATCAAGTCATACCAGAAAGCGGGTTTCTTGTATGACTTGACCGCCGCTTTAGTGGCGAGTGTAGGAACGCTCAAAGTGGGTTTTGACTTTCTCAGCCACAGCCGCCAAAGCTGCTGCCGAGACAAAAGCCGACACTGCCACTATTTTACTGCCAAACCCGTCTGCAACTATCGCCAAAGCTGCCATTACAACCGCCGCACCCACCGAGATTTGTTTCAACCGGCTAGTGACCCGATAGGTTCGACTGCAGGTTCCGCACAGCTGCGTGTGTTGCGAGAGCCGGTCTAGCAGCACCGGCTGCCCGCCGCACTCGCCACTGTCGCTCCCCTGCTTCGAGGTGGCATATCCCTGATAATACGGCAAACCCTGCCCAAATTTATCCAGCCACTTGCGGTACTCGATGACTAACGTGTCGGATGTCTTGAGCGGCAAATAAAGCTCTTTTAGAGGTTGCCTCAATCGCTCTAATTCAGCTTTTTGCCCCACAACTACTTGCAAATCCTGCTCTAATATTTTACTCTGACGCAAGTGTTCCACCCACAGAGGCTTCAGCTGGATTTTCCAACTCAAAAAGTTGGCATATCTTCTTAATAACATCCGGCATTTACCCTGACCGAGAGGGATTGAATACAGAGCTATTCCACCAGACCGGCCCGCCGCCACACTAAAGCTATACAGAACTAAATTTGGAGCGGTGAAATCAAGGTTGCTCCAACTGCCATTGGGGTTCCGCATTCCCCGCCACCTGCCCTTGATACCCTCAACCGAACTTTCCAGCACTTCCATTTCCAGCGCTTGGGCCTGTTCTCGATTGCCTTCGGTGCCGTGGTGGCTGATGAAGACGTGAGCCGGATCGATGACGTTTTCTATAAAATAGGTTTGGTCGTAAGGCAGGTCACGCATGTAGTCGGCGCTGTCGAATTCCGGCTTGTCCAAATCCGCTATAGTTGGAATGCGCTCCACATCAGCAGCTTCCGCTTCCCCGGGCCACATCCAGACCATGCCTTGGCGTTCGACAACCGTAAAGGATTGCACGCAGGCATTAGCCGGAATTTTGGCATCTGCCGGCAATTGAGGGATGTGCTCGCACTCACCGCCGGTGCCGAATTGCCAGCCGTGGTACAAGCACTCAATTTTGCCGTCCGTTATCTGTCCGTCGGAGAGTCTGGCGGCGCGGTGGGAACAGCGATCTGTCAAACATCCCACTTTCCCATCCCGGTTTCTGAACAAGACGAAGGGTTCGTCGTACAAGGAAAAGCTATAAGCGCGGTTTGCCGGCAGGTCTTGCAGGAAGGCGACGGGATACCAGCACTGCCTCCAGTTGAATCCTCGCTCCCCCTCAGGCACCGGCGCGGTAACGGTTTGTTTGGCTGTCTCTTCAGTCTTGGCCTCTGCTTTCATTGAAAAACTCGCTGTTAACCTATTTGCTGTATTCTATCAGCTTACTTTAACCCCCAGCTAACCTGCTCAGACCGCTCTAATATCAAGTCAGTTAAATACCTATAATTAGGGAAAACAGTTTTTAGGGGCGGTTGCACCTAACTATCATTCACCCCCCAGCTGCGCAGCGACATGCTCCCTAACTGCCTCAGCTGAATCCAGCTGCAAAACTGCAGATGCAATCGCCTCAGCCTCAGCCACAGTCAGTCGCGAAATTGCCGCCTTCACCTCAGCAATTGCCGGCGCGTTCACGCTCAATTCATCCACTCCCAACCCCACCAAAATGGGTGTCGCCTCTGGGTGCGACGCCAACTCGCCGCACACTCCCACCCAGATGCCGGCACTGTGCGCCGCTCGAACAGTCTGCTGAATCATCCGCAGCACTGCCGGCTCGAAGGCATCAGCAAGAGTGGCCACTTTGGCATTGGTGCGGTCAGCAGCCATCATGTACTGGCTGAGGTCGTTGGTGCCGATGCTGAAAAAGTCCACCTCTGCAGCCAGCCGGTCAGCCATCGCCACAGCTGCCGGCACTTCTACCATGATCCCGACTTCCATCTTCTCATCAAAAGGGATGCCGGCAGAGCGCAGTTGCTCCCGCGCTGCGGCTAAAATCTCTTTGGCGGCGCGGATCTCCCTCACCGAGGCAATCGTGGGAAACATCACCTTAATTGCGTGACCGGCAGAAGCCCGCAAAATCGCCCTCAGCTGGGTTTTCAGCAAATCCGGGCAATCCAGCAGAAGGCGAATCCCCCGCCATCCCA
The DNA here is from genome assembly GCA_964546515.1 of uncultured Oscillatoria sp. Lineage (GTDB taxonomy): Bacteria > Cyanobacteriota > Cyanobacteriia > Cyanobacteriales > Oscillatoriaceae > Oscillatoria. Next base: position 2,300 of record CAZJNL010000350.1, on the reverse strand, counting down.
AGAACGGATTGGCTTCTTGTTCCAAATTCAGGTAAGGAATGGGTTTGTCGCCACCGGCATCCAGAGTGCGCACCGTCAGGGGGCGAGTGCCCAAAATCTCTGCGATCGCTTCATACACTTGCAACTGCTCCTCTTCCGCTGGAGCCTGCGTTCGCTCCAAATAGAGGAACTCACTGCGCAGCAATCCCACTCCCTGAGCACCGGCACCCGCAGCAATTTTGGCATCTGCCACCCCGAAAATATTTGCCATTACCTTGACTTTTCGCCCGTCCTGTGTTATGGCAGGTTGCAGCGCTGCCTTCTTGGCGGTGTGCTGTGCGGTTGCGCCCCTGCCTTGCTTTGCCTGCAGTTCCCTCACCCGGGCGTCATCCGGGCTGGCCCACAGAGAGCCGGTGCCGCCATCCAGGGCCAGCGGCGTGCCATCCTCGATGCGGGACAGTTCCGCCCCAACCCCAAACACAGCGGGGATACCGAGGGATTTGGCCAGAATCGCGCTGTGGGAAGTGGCGCTGCCGGTGCTGGTGCAGATGCCCCACACTTTAGTCGGGTCTAGCTGAGCCACCTCCGAGGGGGTGAGATCCGCAGCCACCAGAATCGCCCCTGTTTCCCCTTTGTGGGACAGATATCCGACCTGGGACAGCAGCAGGACATCTGTCTCAGATGCGATCGCAGGGGGTGCCGCCGGCATTTCTCCGATCAGCAGCCGCAGCACTCGCTGGCCCACGTCCAGCACATCAGCTGAGCGTTCCTGAAGGTAAGGATCGTCCAAAGCTCGGTAAACAGCAACCATCTCCGACACAACCGTCTGCCACGCCACAGCGACACTCAGGCGCTGCTCAAAAATCTGCTGGCGAGCGACTTTCAGCACGGCGGGATCTGACAGGCACAGCAAGTGGGCGTCGAAAATGCTCGCTTCTTCTTCCCCCACCTGGCAGGCGGTTTGCCGGCGCAGCGCCTGAATTTCCTTTTGCGCGGTTTGGATGGCCAGCAATAGCTGCTGCCACTCCGACTCAGGATTGTCAGCTTGCCTGGTTGGGACTTCCAGAACCGCTGGGCGAGACCAAACCGCCCGCCCGATGGCGATGCCAGGGGATGCTGGGATGCCGGTGAGCTGAAAACCCTCACCCCTCACCCCTGTTTCTTCGATCCCCCCCTGCCCCCCCTTGAAAAGGGGGGGTTGGCTTTGGTGATGGGATGCCTTGCTTGCTCCATACCCAACCGCTCGCCCGCTCTCCCCCTCTTCCCTTTTGGGGGGGTGAGGGTGGTGGGATGCCGGGATGCCGGTGAGCTTGAGACTCTCACTCCCAACCCCTGTTTCTTCGATCCCCCCCTGCCCCCCCTTGAAAAGGGGGGGTTGGCTTTGGTGCTCGGATGCGGGCGCTTCTCCGAAGTTGGCTTCTACCAGTTGCTGCAGTGCTGCTAAAGCTTGATCGGCATCCGAACCCTCCGCTGCGATCCCAATTTCGTGCCCCCGGCGCACTCCCAAAGTGGCGACCTGATTGATGCTCTTGGCATTCACCGGCTCGCTGTTCCGGGTAAGGTTGCGCACCGCGATCTCGGACTCAAACCGGCATGCTGTGGCGGCGAATTTGGCAGCCGGTCGAGCGTGAATGCCCAGCAGATTTCCCACAGTCAGGCGTATTTCCAATGCCTGCTGTCCGAAATCTTCCCCCTCCCCGTTAACAGGGAGGGTTGGGGAGGGGTTAGGGAAGTCAGACAGCTGAGCGGCTTTTGCTGCCAGCGATCCCCGCGCTTCTGCCATCACCTGTTCCAGAGAAGCGCCGGCAGCTGCCCGCACCGCCGCCGCCAGCGCCCCCTCTACCAGCGGTGCCTCGCACAGTCTCACCCTGTCCCGTTTTTCTTCAGGCAGAAACTCCAGAGCCATCTCAGCACTCATCAGGGCGCTGCCCAAATCCATCAGAACCACTACGCCCTTGTCACTGTAAACCGACTCAATCGCCTCGCACACCCGCACAGCATCGGTGCCAAACGGATTCTCTGGGTCGTCAATCCCTGCGGCGAGGGCAATTTTGACCTCGCCCTGAACCATCTGCTGAGCTAGCTCCCGCACCCCGGCTGCCAGCTTGGCGCTGTGAGCTACGATGACAATGCCAACCATCAATCAACCCGCTCCTTAGCAGGGGCAATTCTGCCTGATTTTTTGAATTTGCCCTACTCTTCCCAATGATATCTATTTAGAAGTACGGTGCGTTACGCGATTGCGGAACGCACCCCACAAGCTTTTATATCCGCCCCGCCCCCCGTTTGATCGCACCCCCCCCCCCCCGTAAAAGTGGAGA
>CAZJNL010000349.1:0-5835 GCA_964546515.1 uncultured Oscillatoria sp. | reverse complement strand
CGGCTCTGCCGACCGAAGTGCCCAATCCCCTCATTGCAAGCACGGTTTCTCTTGAAACCCGCTATTTCCACTCACCGCAACGTGACACGACGCTTCTATCGCCCCACTATTATTCCCCGTGTTATTTTTAATAACATTCCCGCTCCCTCCCGCACCGGCTTTCGCCAAAATGCCCCCACTCACCGTATTGCCCTCAATCCGCACATCCTCCATCGAATGCGCACTCTTATTGGTATCAGCCATCACGAAAATGAGGGGCGTATTGGTTATATTAGAGATCAGCTTATTTGACGCAATCCGCACATTGCGAATCTCAGGAACCTTGTAAATACCGATGTAAGAGTTGCCCTCATTCTTGCTGATTGTAGCTCCACGCACTGTCGTCCCGCCGCAGCACTCCTGAATTAGAATACCCTCCCCATCCACACTAAGATAATGCGAATCCATCACCTGATGCCGGTAAACTTCATAACTATTCCCCTCAATTCGCACATTCCACCCAGACCAATCCATCGCGCGATTCTCCAGCGTCACCGCACCTTGAGGCTGCTTGGTGCCGGTCGGGTCAGTCCACCACTGTTTCCTGGATTCGTCTTTAATCTGGTTGTCTTGAATCACCAGCCCGTCACCCGACGCCTGAATACCCACTCTCATTGTATGATAAACCCAGTTGTCTCGTATGACAATCCCCTTGCGAAACAGTCCTGGCTCTGTTTGCGGGCCGGCAGCGAGACTGTACCCGCCCGATTTTGACCTATTCACCACTATAGCATAATGATTGCCATAGTGGAACGGTACTTTACTGCCTTCCGAATAAGTGATGATTTCGTTTCCTTTCAGCGCTTTAACCTTATAGCCCGGTTGCTCGTAACTGTCAGTGATGGCATCGTTGATGCGATTGTTGGCAACCAGCACATTTTCGGAAGCATTGATTTTCAAATTGGCCGCAAACCGGTAACTGTACCGCACCCACGGCTCCTGAAAGGACGTATCGGGAACTTTTGGCTCTGGCTCGGCCACATTGTTGCTGCGAATGCCAAACACAATAATATTTTTGTTTTCACCGGCATCCGCATCCCCCTCCCAGGAGATGCCGGCGCGATTCACATCAACATTCACAATCCCAATATTGCTGTCCCGGTTCGGCTCGGCTGTCAAAATTTTTTTGAACGCCGTCTCGTTGGGAGTTCCGCTTCCCGATAATCTCGGTTCGTATTTGGGAAAGACTAACTTAGCCGGTGGTGCGTAAGCGCTGGATTTGGCATCTTTAACCGGCGGAGTTTCCCCCCGGATGACCACGGCATTTTTCAAGTAAATGCTGTCGGTAAAGTTATAAGTGCCGGCGGGAAAATAGACGACTCCCCCGCCGGCAGCTGCGGCGGCGTCTCGCGCTGCATTGAACCGCTCCACCATTGAGGAGCCTTTAAAGTCACTAATATTATACACGCAATTCCACTTAATCCGCTCAGCCGGCGGGTAAGCTGAACTGCCATATTTGGCTGCAATCGGATTGTCCGCCGGCCCGCCGGTGGGACTGCCGCAACTGGGGGAAGGATTGGATGTCAGTGTGGGGGTTTCTTTTCCAGCTGATTCAGCCGCAACATAGGAATTGGGTTGCGATTCCTGAGCCGCCAGATAGTGGTAGGCAGCCGAAAGAGCGTAAATCCCGCCAAAAATGCTGGAGAGCAAAGCGCCCACTAAAAAAAGTTGCCAGAACTTTTTAGACCGGCGCTTATTAGAGCTTTTTTTCATACTGCGTTCCTCGCAAGAGTTTGGATGTATTCTGCGCCCCTAGAGAATTTAGATTTCTCTCGTTCCCAGGCGGAGCCGGGGAAGGAGGGGATAACCCATTTGGCTATTGCTATAAAAATACCCGAAAAATCCCCAAAAGGAATTAACCTGCGGTAGGGTGCGTTCCCCACTGCTGAAGTTTTTGGCAGTGGGCGTGACTAGACGGGAACGCACCCTACGGTCGGTAAAAATACCCGAAAAATCCCCAAAAGTGGAGAAACCCGCTTTCGTGGAGAAAACGGGTTTCTATATTTTCGGGTTTGGGGTGCCGGTGCAATATCGGGAGGATTTCTCTGGCGGTGAATTTCCACCGGCACCCATCGGGTTACTTGTGCTCGAGCAGGTTTAGCCTCCGACCCTGGCGACACGCAGCGCAGCAACAATTAGCGTGCGGCGGTGCAGAAATTTTTCAGCAGTTTCCCAAAAGAGGGGCAGATGGGGAGATGGGGAGATGGAGCATTTGGAATAACTGGCGGGTTACTTCTGCCACGCAGCACTAGGAAAATCTCACACGGTTAGCAGATACAATAGTGTTGTGAAGCGTCGCAGCGAGAAAGCCTTACAGCCAAACAGCGATTGCGGGCGATCCGAGTTGTGGTATAATATCGCAACCTGTCTGGCTCGATTAGCAGTAGCATGTCACATCTTCACCGCACTCATCGGCGAGATAGCAAAGCGCCCGGAAGCGCAGACCCACGAACTGGTCGTAGAGGGGGTTGAGCTTGCACATGGGCGGGATGTGGAACAGGACTTTCCCAAACAGTGTGATGTCTCGCTCAAAGGGGCACTGGGCTGGAATCAGCCGGCACAGCAGCCGGGCGAACTTGGCATCGCGGATTTTTATCCCGTCCAGCCACTGGCGCAAGGGTTGCAGTGGGTCGAAAGCGGGGTGTTGGGCGGGATAGCGAGCAGCTGTTACTGCACTCATAGGGGTTTGTGTTTGGCGAATCCATAACCGGCTTCTTGCAGGAGCCAGAGTTTGTGTGGTATATTTGGATACACTCATGGATGTGTCCTCTGTTGGCCCGAGGTTGTGTGAGCCTCTGCCGATTCTTTACGGTATCTTTGGAGGTTCTACCGGATTGGCGCAGCCGGCGGGGCTGGGGTTGACTGCTGTTGAGCGCGGTCGCCCAGATGTCGGCTGGGTAAGTGTCATGCTTTCGCATCACACTGCTATATTGCCCCAAAGCGAATCAATCATAAACGATTTCTATCACCGGCATAAATAATTTTGCTCACTTCCCCAAGCGATCGATATCACTCCGTAGCTGTATGGCCGGCTGTCTCTGATTGAACCTGACCCCCAGTACCACCTGTGGAGTTCCCCGTCAAGTGCGTGCTTAACTTTAATTTTGGCTGAGGCACCGGCTCGGATGTGGCCATGCAAGCCGGTGCGGCGCGGGACAGGCGTCCCGCTGTCCTAAAAAAGTATTGTGCTGGAAACACTGTTTTCGGTTCTGGGACTTCGCCTCTGATTGGCCAGTTATCTGCAGCCTGAAATCGGCCCTGGCACACAGAGATCCTCTGGATTGTTGGGTGAGAGACTCCGACAGCAGCCGGTCACAGTTTTTAGCTGGACAGTCCCACGCTCAACCGGCAACTGAATCACCTCCCCGGGAGAGGGAGCCCAGCTTTTGAGTAGCGGCTGACCCTGTTTGTCCCAGAGGTTAAGGGGACGCCCATGCTTTCGCCTGGGGGTGCCGGTGGAGACGGCAAGCAAGCAGGTGAGCGATGGTGTGGTGGCGCACGGGGTCAGATTCGATGTCCTGTCGCAGCTAAGTTTAGACGCGCCACGGATTGGACAGGGTTCAAAACGCTCGCCCGCACGAACGTTTGGTTTAGGGTACTAACGAGGCAAGATATATACTTGCCGCCAGAGTAGAGGGTTCCCATTCTCAGAGCCACTCATGCTGTAGCCGCAGAAAAGAATTCGCGAATAATCGGCACGAGCAGCGAATCGAACTGCTGGAAATCGTCCCGATTGCGTCGCTGGTGACAAACCCATTGACATAAGTCATCTTTACGAAGCAGTGTCTGGGTTATTTCTCCTCCGTCGCCCTTTGAGCTTGTGACTTTCTGATAAAACCGCTCCTCAAACAAGTGAGTAGGAAGCTGATTCTCAATCCCTTTGTAAACTTTGGGTTGCTCTGGATTTTGAGGGATAGAGCGAACCCATATCGAGCCTAAATTCTCAGGCGGTTTCTTTGTCTCGCAGTCGTAGAGGAACAGTACCCATTGAGGGAATCGGCTCTTATTGTTTTCCAAAAACTTTCGGGCGCTATCCAAATTCTTTTCTCCGCCGCCCGTCGTACCCTCCTTTCCTGATTTGCCTGCCTCCTCGATGTTTAGACCTTGTAGCAGGTCTGAGTGCCCTAGCAACTTCAGAGCTGTTGTGAGGTACAGGATATCCGTCTTACCCTCCATAAATACTAGCGGCTTTGTCGTTTCTAAGACCCGACGTTCGACATTCTCCTCGAACGTCCGAGTCTGACGGTAATACTCGAACGAGCGCAGAAACTCCTCAAACCTTTCTGTGCCAATGTTGCGACCTGTAGGCATCTCCAGAATTTGGATGCCGTCGGTGCGGAACTCCCGCTCCATTCCTAGCAAAAACAGCGGGGAATGCGAAGTGACGATAAACTGTACTTTGGGAAACAGTTTAATTAGACGCGGAAGAACTTCATATTGCAAATCAGTGTGCAAATGAGCGTCGATTTCGTCGATTAGCACAATCCCTTCGATCTGATTTAGCTGGATACTTTTGTTCAGGTCAGCCCGATCCGCATAACGAATGATTGTGGCAAAAAGGTTGAAGAGCAGCGCTTGCCCTGCCGAGAGATGTGTTAACGATGGGACGATGACCCCATTACCTAAACAAATGGCGACACGATTTTGTCCAGCGTTTCGGTAATTTAATACGATTTTAGCGCTCTCATCTTCAATCACTGTACAGAGCAGTTTTTCAACGTTTTGCCGACCCGCTTTAAGCCAAATCTTATCGTCCCAGTTAAACCGGGGCTGCCAGCATAATCGTTGTTCAGAAGTTGCTGGTTCTGGATTAATAACGAAATCTCCTTCTACGAGCGAATCGAGCAAGACGTCCATTAACCACTGTTGATTGTCAACGGCAGATCGCTCGACGACTAGCGGTTTGCCTAAGTACCCCATTAGTTGGCGATAGTTGCCGAACAACGGTTGGTCGGTCACGGCATCAACATTCAGCCAGTGGGGCAGCTCGTGACGAGACGATGGAAAAAAGCAAACTGAACCGTTCTGTAAAAATGTTTCAATTTGTTTTTTATCTCCCGTAGCCAACTTGTAAAACGGCTCATCTATAGGCCAGTCTGGTACTGTAAACCGATTCCCTAGCTTGGTTGTGTATTGTTGGGGGTCTATATTGCCAATCTTCTCCAGATAACCAAACTGTGTATCCGAATCTAAGAACTCTAGCAGGCTGAGGCAGGTTCCAGAGAGAGAGCGGCTATCTGCACTGCTGCTGAACTTGAGGAACCGCATGTACCCAATCTGTTGTCCGACGACCACGTCGGCGAATGCTTTTTTCGCTAACTCGGCTAGGGCGTCAATAATATAGGCCAGAACAATCGTCTTACCCGTGCTGTTCTTGCCCACCAAAATTACTGGGTTCGGATCGCCAGCGGTATTTAATTACAACGATACATCGAATAACTCGATTGGGCCAACATTCTCAATAAGGCACTCACGGAGATAGATTCCAGACATTTACAGCAGTCTCAAACTCATACATTCAGGGTAGCACATTATCTAAAGTTTAGCCCGCCTCTCAACGAGCGGATTCTGAGTGCGGAAGAAGTCGCGGCGATCGTTGAAGAAGAATCGAACCGGCGCAACCGGGCAATCTTGCGCTGTTTCTCTTTGGGCGGGTTGCGGGTCAGCGAAGGGCCCGCCCCACTGACAGCAACAGCCTTTACCTGCCGACTTGAGGGCGACCGCCCAAAAGTTTTGGCGCTGCACAGTAGAAGGGTGATTGAAACTTTTTCCACCAGAAGGACGCTGTCGCGTCCC
>CAZJNL010000348.1:0-5845 GCA_964546515.1 uncultured Oscillatoria sp. | reverse complement strand
GCTAAAGCCCAACTACAAACATTTTCAAGTCAGAGCCTCCAAAGGTTGCAACTTGGGTTATTATAACTTTAATCTTGTGTTCCCTGTCAATCATATCCATTCCTTTCTAGCGGTCAATTCCCCTATCCCAGCTGATGTCTTGGTTGTCGAGGGCTGGCTGCCAGACTATGCCCTCAAAGGAGCTATCGCTGAATTCAAAAGCGGTTCTTACCGCCAGCTGATTACCACCGGCGTTGCTTTGCCGATAGGATTCTATCTGGCGGAATACAAAACATGGGCGGAACTGGCGGCGGCATCTTTGCTCGCACTTGGCTTTGAAGCAGCGCGACTGACAGCTGTTCCTGCAGATAATGCGCTCAAGGACCGCACCGCCGCCGCTGCTGTCGCTCTCAAGGAGTGGCTCTCCACTTCCGATTTAAAAGTCAGCGCAATCAATCTTTACACTATGGGTGCCCACGCCCGCCGGAGTTGGTTTATCTTTAAACAGGCGCTGGCTCCCGACATCAAAGTCGGTATAATTGCGGCAGAACCGCTGGATTATGATGCCCGCACTTGGTGGCAGTCGAGCGCCGGTGTCAAGACAGTCATGTTCGAGACAATCGGTTATGTCTATGCGCGGTTTGGCGACTGGCGGGATTAAACTGGAAAAACGCCCATATTCCCCTCGTTCCGGGGCGGTCTCCGTGGGTGGCCCGCCGATGGCGCAGCCTGGGAACGAACTCTGGAGACTCTGCCTCCCTTTCTCCAATAAACACATTAAAAGCGTAACAGATTAAGATGGTAGAAATTGAACTGAAACCTTTTGAGCGCAGCGATTTTGCGCGATTAATTAGCTGGGTCACATCTGAGGAGCTGATTCAAATGTGGGCTCCGCTGGTTTTCCGCTACCCACTCGATGAGTCACAGCTGGAGAAATACCTGCAGCCGGCTGAAACAGACCAACCGGCCAGAAAAATATTCAAAGCTGTAGAAACTAACACGAATCAGGCGGTGGGCCATATTGAGCTGGACAGAATCGACCGGCAAAACCGGTCTGCCACCGTTTCCCGCGTTCTAGTGGGAGAGGCTTCCCTGAGAGGGAAAGGCATTGGTGCCCAAATGGTGCGAAAAGCTTTGCAGATAGGTTTCGATGAGTTAGGATCGCACCGCATTTCGATCGGTGTTTTTGAGTTTAACCAAGCAGCTATTTCCTGCTATGAAAAAGTCGGGTTTGTCAAAGAGGGGCTGTTGCGCGAGGCGTGGAGAGTGGGCGACGAATACTGGAGCTATTACATAATGAGCATGCTCGAATCTGAGTGGAGAGCGCAGCAGATTAAATAGGAGATGGGAAATTGGTGCGAGAACGAGCATATTGGCTGGCTTGGTCGCAAATTTCCGGAATTGGGCCGGTTTTGCTGTTTCGGCTGCACCGGCACTTCGGCAGTTTAGCGCAAGCTTGGGCAGCCCCAGCAAGTGATCTGGGGGAAGTGGAAGGATTTGGGCGTCAGACAGTTGAAAAAGCGGTGCGCTTGCGATCTCAAATTCAGCCTGAAAAATTGCTGGAAGAACACTTGCAAAAAAACCCGCATTTTTGGACACCGGCTGACGGCGGCTACCCCCGTTTGCTGCTAGAAATTGCCAACCCGCCGCCGCTGCTGTACTACCGGGGGGAGGTTGAGGTTCTGGAAAATCACGGCATAACGCCAATGGTGGCGATTGTGGGCACTCGCACGCCTTCGGATTACGGGCGCAGGTGGGCTCGCCGGCTGAGTGCGGTTCTCGCCAGTCGGGGGTTTACCATTGTTTCGGGGATGGCGGCGGGAATTGATGCGGAAGCGCACCGCGCCTGTCTGGATGCCGGTGGGCGCACTCTGGCGGTGTTGGGCACCGGCACCGATGTGCTCTACCCCTCGGAGAATCGCAAACTGTACGAACGGATTGTGGAAGGGGGGCTGGTGCTGAGCGAGTACCCGGCAGGCACTCCGCCGAAGAGCGCTCACTTTCCCCAGCGCAACCGGATTATTGCCGGTTTGTGCCGCGCCGTGCTGGTGGTGGAAGCGCCGGCGAAGTCGGGGGCTTTGATTACGGCGGATTTGGCGAACGATTTCTGCCGGGATGTGTACGCTTTGCCGGGGCGGGTGGATGATTACAACTCGCAGGGGTGTTTGCGGTTGCTGAAAAATGGCGCTGAGATGATTGTCAGTGAGGAGGCGCTGCTGGAAATGCTGGGGGCGATGCCGCCGATTGACGCACCGCAGCAGCTGTCGCTGTTTGAGCGCATGCCTGCAACAACGGAAGCCCCTCCGCCCCCCGTGCAAAAGGGGGGGGTGGAGGAGAGGGTGTCTGCGCCGCAGTTGCCACCTGACTTGGCGCGGGTGCTGCGGGCGGTGCCTGCCGAGCCGCTTCCGTTTGATTTGATTGTGCTGGAGTCGGGATTGCCGGCGGCTTCTGTTTCCAGTGCGCTGCTGCAGCTGGAATTGCTGGGGCTGGTGTCGCAGCTGCCGGGGATGCGCTATCAGCGGTGCTGAGGTTCCCCCTCAGGAGCACAACAAGTAGCGTTCCCTAAGAGGGAACGCACCCCAAAAGCCGACATTTGTGGCAAAATCAGTATCAATAAGATAAGGGGCTGGAAACAGATGCTAGGACAAACAATCGGCGGGCGCTACCACATCATTAGGGAATTGGGAAAAGGGGGGTTTGGCAGAACCTTTCTGGCAGAAGACCGGCAGATGCCCTACAATCCCCGGTGCGTCGTCAAGCAACTCAAGCCTCAGGCTACCGATCCCTTTACCTTGCAGACAGCGAGAAGATTATTCGACACCGAAGCAAAAACCCTGTACGAGTTAGGAAGTCACCCTCAGATCCCGCGACTGCTGGCTCACTTTGAGGAAAATCAGGAATTCTTTTTAGTAGAGGAATTTATTGAAGGTCACGAGCTCAGCCAAGAACTCACTCCAGGCAAGGCGATGAGTGAAGCTGAGGTGATTGCCCTGCTGCGAGATATCCTGCAAGTCTTGGCATTTGTGCAGGATCACGGTGTCATCCACCGGGATCTAAAACCCTCGAATTTAATCAGGCGGGATTCAGATGGTAAAATAGTCCTGATTGACTTTGGGGCAGTCAAACAAATCAGCACCCAAGTGGTTGAGACTTCCCGCGCATTAGACTCGGAAACGGTAACACTGACTGTTGCAGTGGGCACACCAAAATATATGCCCTGCGAACAAGCGGAGGGACAGCCCAAATTGTGCAGCGATATCTATGCCGTGGGGATAATTGGCATCCAAGCGCTCACCGGCATCCCTCCCAGCCAACTGCCAAAAGATGCCACTAGCGGTGAAGTTATCTGGCGCGAACGGGCGCGGGTGAGTGATGAACTGGCGGCTATTTTAGACAGCATGGTGCGCTACCACTTCCGAGAGCGCTGCCAGACTGCTGCTGAGGCTTTGCAAGCTCTCGACAGCTTAAACAATTCTATCACATCGCCAGAGACTCCGGTAAATGAATCTGACGCTCCCACAGCAGTTGAAACGCCACCGGCACCGGCTCCCTTGACAGCTCCTCCCACGCAGTCAGGCACGCACCAACGGCAGACGCCCTGGAAACTTTTCATCGGTGCCGGCATCGCAGTCGTTTTCTCTGTCTCCGCGCTTGCCTATCACATTATAACACCAAAACCAGCCTCTTTGACTTACGAGAATTCAAATTTGGGGTTGAAGATTCAATATCCGGAAAAGTGGGATGTCCACCCGGATATTATTGCCGGTGAGGTGAGCTTCTTCTCGAAAGGCAATTCTGCCGGTGCGCCGGCAGCAAAGTTTCTGATAACGGTTGAGTCTTTACAGCCGCCGGTCACTTTAAATGAGTATACCAGCAGTTTTATCCACCGCATCAGCAAGGATCTCACTGCGGATATTCTTTCTCCGACGCCGGCGTCGCTGGCGAATCGCGAGGCGCGTCAAGTTGTGTACACGCAGAAGGGGGGAGAGCGCCGGTTGAAAACCAAGCAAATTTGGGCGGTGGATAAGGATAAGGCATATGTGATTACTTTGACGGCGGAGGAGGGCAAGTTTGCGGAATTCGAGAAGACGGCGCAGAAAATGATTGACTCGCTGGAAATTCGCCCTTAGGGGGTTGCGCTTTCTGGGGGCGGGTTTATTAAGGTTATCTGTTGGTTGCCGGTATGAGGGCTGAACCCGCCCCTACAGGTGGGTGGGGAAGGCAGGCACTCCCCCAAATCCCTACAAAATCTCTGTTAAAGAGAGCACAAACCCTGGCAGCACGTCTTCCCCAGAAAGGGTTGCCGGATTAACCAGAATTTCCACATCCCGATTGGGGCGATAAATTTCCACTCGCTTGTTTTGCCGGTCGATTAACCAGCCCAAGCGAGCGCCGTTATCTATGTATTCTCTCATTTTTTCCTGGGTGGCTTTCAGGGAATCGCTGGGAGAGCGCAACTCCACCACAAAATCCGGACAAAGGGGAGCAAATTTCTGTCTTTGTTCAGCGGGACAAACCTCCCAACGCTCGCGGCGTATCCAAGAAACATCGGGAGAGCGCTCCGCACCATTCGGTAATTTAAAGCCACTGGAAGAATCGAAACCTTTGCCGAGTTTAGTCTGTTTGTTCCAAATTCCTAGTTCGACGGCAATGTCAAAGTTAAAGTTGCCGGTGGCCTGTGGGGGACATAATTATTAAGTCTCCATTTGCTGAGCGCTCAAATCTCAAATCGCGGTTCTTCTGGCAGAGGTCGAAAAACTGATCGTCCGTCAAGTCGATTTTCAATTCAAGGCGAGTCGGCAAATTGATTGTAACTGTTTCCATAAATTTTCCCCAATCCTAGCACACTTTCTAGTATAGCGCTTAGCTAAAAGCCTGTGCGGGATTATCTCCCATTCCCCCAACTCCACAAGCCGGCTCGCCCCCGCCAACCCCGCCGGCTGGCAAGCGCAACAGTTTTACAAATCCTCTGGTGTTAACCCGGTTGATTTGGCGATTCTGGCAAGCATCCGATGGCCAATTTCATCGCTATCATGGAAGGCAAACACTACATCAGGCAAGTCAGGGTGTTCCAGCACTTTATGAGAACCTGTCTGTCGTTTGACACTCCAACCGATACGCAAGAGGGCGGCTAGCACACGTTTGGCTTTTGTAGAAGACCACTGGCTCATGCTGCAATGAATGAAAGGCTGATTAACTCTGGGGTGGCTTCTCCATGCTCCAGCCGGTCAGCAAGCACGCGCAAGGCAAGAACTTGAACTTTAGAAATCGCTTCTTCCCGCGTTTGTCCGTATGCTAGCACGCCCGGAAGTTCTATCACTTCTGCGATCCAGCGCCCGTCTTCTTCCCGCTCTATTTCTACTGTGAAATTCATAATTGCATCAAAAGCCTTATCAACTATTGTATCAGAACCTGCCTGCTCGCAACGCCAACCCCGCCGCGCAAGCCGGTTCACCCCCACCCCGCCGGCTGCCTTGCCAAGCTACAATTGGAACCGCAGATAAACGCAGATGTACGCAGATAAACCCGACGAGCGCCCCATCTGCGTTTATCCGCGTGCGTCTGCGGTTTCTTTTTGTGCGACTGACAGGGGTAGAGTCTGCCTACTGCTGAAGCTTTCTGATTTGGGCAATTGCATCCTGGTAATCGTCCGTTTGTCCTTTTTGCTGATAGAGGTTGGCGGCTTTTTGATAATCCGCAATCGCCCCTTGCTTGTCTCCCAAATCTGAGCGGGCATTCCCCCGGTTGTAGTAGGCATTGGCATAGTCAGGCTTGAGTTCAATTGCCTTATTGTAATCCGCAATCGCCCCTTGCTTGTCTCCCAAATCTGAGCGGGCATTCCCCCGCCCGTTGTAGGCATAGGGGT
>CAZJNL010000347.1:0-5869 GCA_964546515.1 uncultured Oscillatoria sp. | reverse complement strand
AGCTTCGAGAGCGATTAGCTATCAGCTTTTGGTCTATTGTCGGTCGTCTGCCGGTCAGCTGTCAGGTTTTCTTTGGGGTGTCCTTTGCCCAATGCGATGATGCCCCATGCGATGATGCCCCATGCCCCATGCCCAGTACCTACGGCTTAGGGCAGATGGCAAACACCAGAGGTTTCTGGTCTTGGTTGTGGAACCGGACTTCTAGAGAGTAATTCTGGTCTGGTTGTGGGTCGAATATTTCCACACTCAGACAGCCTTCATCCGGGCGCTGTGCCGTTGCTCGGGTTTCGCCGCAGCGCATCTGCAAGCTGCCGCCGCAGGGCAGGTGGCACTGAACCCGCAGCCGGGGAAACTCAACCTCAGATTGGTATTCTGCCTCCAGATCCAGCATGCCGGCTGCAGTCAGCCACTGCCGCTGTTTGCGGGGCAGGCTCGGCGAGACATCCACACTCAGAGAGCCAATAATATCCTGCGCCACCAGCAGCGACAGCACCATTTGCTGGCGGGGCGTCGCGGCTTCGTAGCTGCTGGGCAAATCAGTCTGAGCGAGGAGAGAGGCCAAATTGCGGGGTTCCTGTCTGCCCCGCTGAGCCTCCGCCCACCTGAGCACCAGCCCAGTGACCTCATTGAGCGTTTGGGGCTGGCCTGGAAACAAAGCCTCCACAGCCCGCACTAATTTAGCCCCCTGTCGCAGGGAGGATTGCACCAAGTCCTGGCACCGCTCTAGCAGTTGGGCTAAAACGGGTTCTGGAACCGGGACGGGAAGATTGAGGGAAAGGAACTGGGGAGTCCAGAGCGGCTCGGGAACTTTTTCCTCTAATTGGCAGTCTGAATATTCAGACACATCACTTTCCCAGGGGAACAGCGGTGGCTTCCGCTGGATCTCAATTTGGACTCGACGCTTCAGGAGCGTATAAAAACGATCTTGCACGGCAGGTATTTCTCCCAGTTTGAGTTGTTGACCGCCTGGAGCTGGGGGGAAAGCCTCCGACGCACAGTTGCTGGATAGCGCCGGGCTCCCCTCCTCCGAATCCAGGGGGTCTGTGTCAGCCAACTCCAGGTCTTCCACCCCGTTACTGCCCGCATCAGTCCCGGGACTGGAAGGTTCTTCATCCCGGGAAGAGGCATTTGTGGGGGGGTCCTGTAAAAGCCAAGCGAACAAACTTTGTAGCGCTTCTGAGTCGTTATTCATTGGTAGATGTACCCTCTCCGGACACTGAACGATTGCGAATCTCCCAGGCTTGCTCGAGCAGCTTAAACCACCGTTTCTGCACTTGCTTAAGTGTGCAGCCCAAAGCTTGCGCGATCGCTGCATCGGGCAGTCCTTGCTGTTTTAACCGTAGCAATTCTGACTGCCCCGGGCCAATTTTGGACTGCAATTCTTGCCACTGCTGGGGCATAAGGCCGAGGTTGTGTTCCAAATCGGCTTCCAGCCACTGGTGGACGAGTTCCCAGCGGTGGCGAAGCGCAAACCGAATCAGGTGGTATTTGAAGCGCTGCTGCAAATAGTCCCGCTGGCGGGGAGTCAAGCCCAGAATCGCCTCAATTTCCGGTGCCGGCAAATCCTGCAAGCGCAGGGCGAAATAGTCGGCGCAGTCGCTTTGCTGGTTCGCTTCCAGGTAGGCGATCAGTTCTTTAATCACTTCCTGGCGCAAATCGTCTACCATCAGATCGGGTTCCATAGCCACCATCTGCTGCCGCACCTGCTGCACCGAGGTGTCATTCCAAGTTTGGTCTGACTCCACACCTGCTCCCTCAGCCGCCTGCTCCATATCCACCGCCGTTTCCGGGGGTTGCTGCTGGGAGAAGGTTTGCGCCCGCAGAACGATCAGCTGCTGGCTGCGGTTGCCCCGCAGAGGGATGCGCCGCTTGCCGTAGCGCTCCGAGAAGGCCATATATTCGGCCAGTTCCAGCAGGGTTTGGGGAGTGTATTTCGAGCTCTGCTGGGCTTCCCGCCGAAAGGCGTTCAGGGATTCCACGTAAAACTGCTGCAGAAAATCTTCAATCAGGAGCAGGCGAGCTTGATAGCTCGACTGTGCGTGGGGAGGGGTGATGTAACGGTAGACGATGGCGCTGAGGGTGCTGTGCAATTCTACCCGCCCCTGCCGGTACCCCAGCCTGTAATAATTGAGACATTGCTGCAGGCGGTGCCGAGCCAAGGTTGTCGCCCAAGCTTCCACCTCTCCGGAAGCTTGAATGCGCTTGCTTTCCCTGCAGATGCGGGTTACTTCTGCGGCGATCCGGGTCGCGACGTCCCGGCAGTTGTGTTCGGATGCCCGAGTTGACTGCCTGAGTTCATTATATAACAGCTGAAATATTGCTTCCACGCCAAAGCAGCTCTCCCATTTGATGGTTAATTTCTAGTGCATTCCCCTCGCCCGCTCTGCTACAATTAAGCTGGTGAGCGGGGACAGTAGATTGAGGATTTGAGTTTTAGCGTTTAGATTTTAGATTTTTGTACCGCTCCACTCAAAATATAAGAGCCCCTGAAGATGGAGATGGATTTAGACCGACAGATTCAAGCCCTGATTGAAAGTGCCCCCCGAGATGGAACGACGCCTCAGATTGTGGCCGCGATCGCACCCGCGCTGAAAACTCTCGCCAGCAAACTGCGCCATTCCGAGTATTACATCCTGCAAACCCTGGACCGCGACTGGGTTGTGACTACTTTAAGCAATCGGGCCAAACCCAAGGTCGAGAAAAAAGTGATTTATGCTTACCCCACCCGCAAAGACGCAGCTACGGGAGATTATGCTCCCCAAAACCCTCAACTGATTGCTTCCCCGATTCCCGTGACCCACATTTTATTTCAAATGGTGGCCCTGGATACGGTTGACAGCATCGTTTTCTTTGAGACATCCGGCAATTTAGAAGTCGGGACGGAAGTCCGGCGGGAAGATGTGCAAAATCTGATTCAAAGCCAGTTGCAACAACTTCTGCCACCCCCGGCACGCCGTACCGGGAATCTTCCCCCTGATATTGCCTGAGAAAGGAAAGGCATGAAGGCGGAACGGTGAAGGATGAATCCAGAGATTCCTCCTTCGTCTTTCCTTCTTCCCCCTTTAATACAGTCGGCTCAGCACATAGTCAGCCAAATTAATCAGCGCCTGACGGGATTCGCCGGGGGGTAACTTGGAGATGTGCTGCACGGCAAGCCCGGCGTGGTGGGCGGCTAATTCGCGGGAGCGCTCAATGCCCTTACTTTCTTTGACAGATGCGATCGCCTCCTCGAAATCGCCCTCTTGGGAGAACTCGCGCTCGATCAGGGCTTCTAAGTAGGGCTTTTCTTGCAGGGCAAATAACACCGGCGCTGTCAGATTGCCACTTTTGAGGTCCGATGCTGCCGGTTTGCCCAAGGTTTCGGTAGAGCCGGTGAAGTCGAGAATATCATCCACCACTTGGAACGCCAGACCGAGATTGCGCCCGTAGCTGTACAAGTCAAGGGCGAGTTCGGCAGAGACTTCACTGAGTATACCGGCTGCCTTGGCGCTGTTGGCGAGCAGAGATGCCGTTTTATAATAACTCTTCTCCAGGTACGCCTCGATGGACAAGCTGCTGTCAAACCGGTTCAGCCCCTGCTGAATTTCCCCTTCCGCCAGATCCATGATCACTTCTGACAGCAGTTTTACCACCTGCAGGTTGTCCAGATTGGCTAAGTACCAGGAAGACTGGGCAAATAAGAAATCTCCTGCCAGCACGGCCACTCGGTTGCCAAAGCTGCTGTGAACGGTGGGAATCCCCCGGCGGAGTTCCGATTCATCCACCACATCATCGTGCACTAAGCTGGCCGTGTGGATCATTTCCGTAATCTCGGCCAGCCGCCGGTGACGGGGGGTAATCTCCCCATCGTGCACCGTCGCTCGCGATATCAGCAGGACAATTGCTGGCCTCAGCCGTTTTCCCGCAGATCCGAATAGGTGTTCTGCTGCTGCGAACAGGATGGGGTGACGAGCACTTACGAGCTTTTTCAAGTTTTCTGTCAACACCCGCAGGTCTGCTTCAACCGGGTAAAAGAGGGAAGTTGCTGAGGTCATGGATGGGCCGACTCAGGCGTTAGTTAAGAAAGTTTACATATATTGCCTTTATTTTAAGCGAACCGTCTCGGATAGGAAAGGTTTGTTTGAGGCTCAGAGCGTCCCACTGAAGCTTTGGAGGACAATTTCTCGGCTCACCCCCCTATCCCCCCCGCTCCCTATCCTGCCTGCCCCTTATCCCCAGAGGGGCCACCCCATCCCCTCATCCCCACCGCATTGGTATGCAGCCTTGGAAGCAGACGAGGTGCCGCCACCTGCCTTCAGAGTGGGTGCCGGCTGTCTCTTACCTTTGATTAAGACTGTGGACTTCAGACACTGTGGACTTTCTTCCCCAGCCGCACAGGGATCCTTTGAGATCCTTCGAGATCCTTCCGCACGCATGTTAACGCGGCGCGGTTTGTGCCGGCAGGAGTTTTGGACTCAGGACGCGGCGCGGTTTACTCAAGCCCGTGCGTCCGGGAGCACAGGCCCAGCTCCGGGAGAACCGCGCCCCTACCATCCGCGAAAATCTTTACATCCGTATAAGATTTTACATCCGTTACATCCCGTACAATTGGCGCTACCAACATCTGCTATACTCCTGCCTGCCAACCTTTCCCCTCTGCCGCTCAACAGCTCAACAGCGATCCCCTGGGATATTCCAGCTGCCTCCGCCTAATTGTGTAGAATTGTTAAGCATGTTCCCCAAAAGCTTGGAAAAGCGAGACAGGGTGTGTTATCTTAGAGAGTAAGAATTTCAAAAATTCCATACATTTATCACCGAGCAAGTTACAGGTACTACAGAACTACCTGTGAACTACCCGTCGCTAACAGCCCTGCGGTAAAGCGAGGGCTGGAAAAAGTCCGGAGTTGACCTGCTTGAGCGTCAGAGGGGATGCGTTCCCGGCTTTGGCCAAACGCAGCACTTCAAAATGCTCGAACCAGTCCTGAAAAAAGCAATTCCGTTGCTTAACCAGGCACACCGGGTTGAAGCCAGTGTATTTGGAGGATGGCCGCTCAATGTAGAGACGTAGCATGTGCGGGTTTCTACGGCGAGGCTGACTTGAAATCCTTTGGCCCCTACTGCTGGCTGGGGGTGGGGGTTGGCGCTGCGGCCCAAAGCCTTGCGGTTTCGGCTCCCTTCCAGGCCATTAGGCATTAAAAACGGGCACCCCACGCGGCACTGGAAAGCAGCCAACCCGCCCCGCTTTCCTTCGAGCGGCTTCCGCCATCGCGTGATTGCCGAGGGAATAAGTGCGGGATTTAGGTTAAAGTTCAGTCTAGGGGGGGTTAAAAAAAAGATAACCGTCCCCAAAGGATTGGACAGTTCGTGACCTGTTTAAGGTTGGGAAGTTATCCGCCATCGAGTGGAGCGCGAGGATTTCCGAGGTTAAGTTACGGCTAGTAAACCAGATACTTTGGTAAGTGTTTCTGGGCTTTAGGAAATTGGTAGATAGATGGGCTGTGCAGCCATGTCTGATGCAGGTTCCTGTGGCAAGACAGCACTCTGAGCCGGTGCGCGGTTCAGTTTGCTGAGAACCTTTTTCGCGTGAATTAAAATTGACCTCTCCCCCCTTACAACTGCGGGCCGTACTATGACTTACCATGATATTCCTTTGATTATTCCGATCCTGGCCACGGGTTATTTATTAACTATTTATGTTTTGTTGAGTTTTGCTCAAAGAAACGCTAGAGTGTAAAGTTAACCTAAGTCTCTGCGCCCTGAGTCCTGTCCGCCGGCAGTAGCAGGCAGGGCCACTCGCCCCCGAACGAGCGGGCTTTGGGAAAAAATTTATCGCAAGTTCCTGTAAGGACAGTGACATGTGACAAGAAAAAAGCGACTTTTGTTCTCGTCA
>CAZJNL010000346.1:0-5878 GCA_964546515.1 uncultured Oscillatoria sp. | reverse complement strand
TTAACACCTAACACCTAACACCTAACACCTAACACCTAACCAATGCCCATCCATCCCATCATGGAGCAGAGCTTTGCCATCATCGACCGAGAAATCGGATACCACAATTTCACCCGGGCTGAGTACGCCATTGTCCGGCGGGTAATTCACAGCACAGCTGATTTTGACTTCAAACAGCTGATTCGCTTCAGTCCGGGAGCCATTGAAACTGCTGTGGCGGCTCTGCGCCGGCGGGTGCCGATTGTGACAGATGTCTCGATGGTAAAACAAGGAGTAGCCAGTTTAGTCAGCCAAACCTTTGCCAACCCCCTGATTAGCGCTGTCGAACAAGTGCCGGTGGCGCTCCCCGGCAAAACCCGCAGCGAAACCGGCATGCTGCAATGCCTGCAACAGTGGCCAGACGCCATTTTTGCCGTCGGCAACGCCCCCACCGCCCTCCTGGCTCTCTGTTCCGCCCTTTCCGCACCCGCCCCACCGGCATCTGGGATGGGGAAAATGCCCCCCCTGATCGTTGGCGCACCCGTCGGTTTCGTCTCCGTCGTCGAGTCGAAAGCAGCCCTGGCGAAGCTTCCTGTCCCCCAAATTCGCGTAGAAGGACGCAAAGGCGGCTCGCCGGTCGCTGCTGCCATCCTTAATGCTTTAATAGTCTTGGCTTGGGAGGTGAGTGATAAGGATTAAAAATTAAAAAATTTAAAATTAAAAAGTTAAAATTATTGAATGACCGTACACGTTGTTGGAATTGGTTTGGATGGGGCAGCGGGGCTGGCTGTGCCGGTGCTAAAGCTGGTGGAGAGCGCCCAGCTGCTGGTGGGGAGCGAGCGCCACCTCAGCTATTTCCCAGACCATCCAGCCCAACGCCAGATTTTGGGAGATTTCACAGAAGCGATCGCCGCCATTCGCACTCAGCAAGCTGCCGGTGACGCCTGCATTCTCGTTTTAGTCTCCGGCGACCCCCTATTTTTTGGCTTTGGACGCCTGCTGCTGGCGGCACTGCCCCCGGAGCTGCTGACGTTTCACCCCCACCTGAGTTCTGTGCAGCTGGCTTTTAACCGGCTCAAGGTTCCCTGGCACGACGCCCGCGCCATCAGCGCTCACGGGCGCTCTGCCGATGAATTGCTCGACGCTCTGCGCTCTGGCGCGGAGAAACTTGCCGTACTCACCGATGGCAATCACACGCCGGCTGCCATCGCCCGCCTGGTGCTGTCCCTGGATTTGCCCTACAGCTATGACCTGTGGGTTTGTGAAAATCTGGGGGGCGCGGAGGAGAGGGTTCAGTCTTGGCCGGCACTCGAAGCAGGCGATCTCGCCAAACTGGAAGAGCAGACCTTTGAACCTCTGAATGTGGTCGTTCTCTTGCGCCGGTTGGAATTATATCATAAAAATATAGATTTGTCAAAGCTGCCGCTCTTCGGATTGCCCGACCGGACGTTTATCAGTTTTAGCGACCGGCCAGGACTGATGACCAAGCGGGAAATCCGCACGCTCGTCTTGGGAGAGCTGGGGCTGGCTCATAGCCAAACCATCTGGGATGTGGGAGCAGGCACCGGCTCAGTTTCCATTGAAATTGCCCGCCTGTGCCCCACTTCCAGGGTGTAT
Source organism: uncultured Oscillatoria sp. (assembly GCA_964546515.1). Lineage (GTDB taxonomy): Bacteria > Cyanobacteriota > Cyanobacteriia > Cyanobacteriales > Oscillatoriaceae > Oscillatoria. Next base: position 4,282 of record CAZJNL010000346.1, on the reverse strand, counting down.
GCGATAGAGAAAACAGCTGCAGGCACCATGTTAATAGAGCAGAACTGTCGGCGTCTGGGGGTGACGAACGTTATCTCAATTTATGGCAGTGCGCCAGAGATTTTGTATCGCTTGCCGGCACCCGACCGGATTGTGATTGGCGGCAGCGGCGGGCAGTTGCGCCAGATTTTGGGCGTCTGTGGCGGGCTGCTCAGCACCGGCGGGACGATTGTACTGGCTTTGGCGACTGTAGAAAACCTCAATGACGCCCTGATCTGGGCCGGCGAGCGGGCGCGGCGCGACGGCGGCTGGAGTTACCGGCTCCTGCAAGTGCAGCTGTCCCGTTCCGTGCCGGTCGGTTCCCTCACCCGCTTTTCCCCCCTCAATCCCGTCACCCTGCTCACGGTGACAAGGGAGTCAAAATAAACTGTCAAATCCTCCTTTTCTTTCCTTGGCGTTCTCGGCGTCTACCCAACGGGCAAGCCGCTTCGCGTCTATGGCGGTTTATTTAAAAAATAATTTTCATAACTCAACTCTAACCCCTACAGTATCTTTTCCCAATCGGTATGACCGGCGTCAGGGGACAGGGAAATGGCCACAGGGAGGACAGGTTAGAAGCAAATTTTATAATCTCCGGAAGAAAGCATACATACAAAACAGGTCTAAACTCGGACTTTTTTGAAAATCATTTAATCGTAAACCGGGAAAGAATTACCCGGGCGCGAACCGGGAGCGGGGGGCTGCGCCTCGTGAAACCCCGGCAGTTGGGGAGTCTCGCTCGCCTTGCGCCCCTGATTGCTAGGTCATGCGGGCAGCGAAAGAAACCCCAACCCCCACAGTAAAGCGCCGGTGGCGAGTAACACGAGAGTGCCGGCAGCACCGGCAATCTTGTTTGCCCCCCACACCGGTCAGCCATTCCCGGGCGGTGCCGGTATAGGCAATCGCACCGGCAGTATCAAGGCTAGCGATGCCCCAAATCCAGCCGGCATGAAGCCCTATGGCTAAACCCAGACTGCCGCCATCCACCGCCCGTGCCAGCACCAGCACCATCCCCATCAGCCAGAGTCCGGGCAGTTGGGGCAGGGTGTCTCGCACATCCCAAACCAAGTGGAGAGCGGCAAAAATTAAGCTAGAAATTGCCGCCGCCACCCAGACTGGGCAATCCTGCTGCAACTCGGAAAGTAGGAAGCCGCGAAAAATTAACTCCTCAGTAGCGCCAACCCACAGCCCCACTAGCAAGGTGGGCAGCAAGACAGATGCCAGCGGTGTGTTGGCGGAAGCAGGCAGCCACTTTATCCAGCCCAGACGCAAAAACAGGCCAAACATAACAGCCAAGCTGAGAATCCCCAAGCAGGTGCCCCGCCCCAGGGAAACTAAGACATCGGGGTGCCAAACTAAGCCGTAATGCGAAAGGGGCAGGTTTTCTGTGCCGGCGAAACCCCAGACAAGCATTGGGGCGATCGGGTAAAGGGAAGCCAGGAAAGCCAGCTTTTGACCCGCCGGCAGGGGCTTCCGGGGCTGCCACTTCCGAGCAATAGCTAGGGGAATGGCAACCGGCAGCCACAAAGCCGCCCAGGTGAAGAAAAAAGCAATCACCTTAACAAAAGCGGCTGTTTGTGCCAGCCATCCTAGAGACAGGCCGGTTATTTCCTCAAACATAGCCATTAGCACGCCAGAAGATTTCGCGAGATTCTCGCCTGGAAGGTACAAGGGAGTCTGTAGGGTTGGGGGTACAGATGTGCTTTGCCACCAACAGACAGGCTGAATAAACCCGCCCCTATTTGCCAGCTACCCAACAGTCCCCACCCCGTGGAACAGCCCGCTATTCCTCCATCCTCTCTTCCTCGTCCATCAGATCCTCTTCCTCGTCTAGATCCTCTTCTAAGTCCAGCGCACCTTTACGGGTGACGTTTTTGCTGCTTTCCAAGTAGATCAGGTGGATGTGCTTGTAGCCCAGCTTAATTTCAAATTCATCACCGGGCTTTAATCCCATCGCTTCCGTGTAGGTTGAACCGATGACAATTTGACCGTTCTTGTGGACGGTAACCCGATAGGTCGCTTCTCGACCCCGACCGTCTTTGCTCGATTCTGGGCTGAGGGGAATCCCCCTCGCCGCCAGCAAGGCGTCATAGAAATCTGTGAGATTGACGCGCACCTGACTATTTTTTGCGACCGTGTAGTACCCGCAGCGCTTTGCGGTTTCTCTCCTGGGTAAGCTGGAGAGTTCTTTTACCTTTTGCAGCAGCGCTTTCCCCGTAAGTGGGGCGTAGGCAGTCTCAGCCATCTTGCAAAATTTCCTTGATTCTTTAGGCTATTAGATAGAATATCACGCTTCTCTTCTACCCTATTTTAAATATATCCTTAAATTTTTGCTCGGTTCTAAGAATTTTTACCCGTCGGGTAGAGCGCCAACAGACTTGATGGCGAGCCCCCAGATTCCCCTGTCAACCGGCCAGCCTTCTTCCGACTATAATAACCTTTGCTTATATCCATGCCCGCCGGCAAAACATACCTGCCAGGTGGCCTGTCTGCCTCTCCTTCTATCTGCCCGTCCGGGGTTCTGCCGTAACTCCCGAAATTAAGGTTATAAGCAAAAGTTATAATTGGGCGGCAAGGCTTGCTGGATAAGGCATTTCCTGTGCCCCCACTCCCACGCCACCTGTGCCAAAAAAGTGGGTTTGGCGCACCGCGAACCGCCATTCTTGCAGAGCGCTTTCGCCACCGCCGGCACAGATGAATTCGCGAAGCTGTCAGCAGCTGTCGCGCTTGGCTTGTTAAATTTTCTCACAAGTAGAGACGCGACATGTCGCGTCTCTACAATCTCAAGTCAAAAAGCCACCCTCTCCAGCTAAAACCGGCAAGTGACTGTTAAGAAACTTATAGCGGTTCTGGTTCGGATAAAATGCATACCCGCCTCTGATGGTACGCCCTTGACCGCCAGCATCCCAGTTTGGTAAATAGGCTATTTGGCTCAGAGCGCGTCACGCACCCTACTGCTCAGGAATCGGGGGGTTCGTTTTTGAACCGGCGCTGGAGTTGCTTGAGAGACTGATACATTTCACCGAGGCGACTGTAGACGGCGGCGGATTTCAAAAATTGTTTGTGCTGTATCGCCGGGTTGCCTGAGACAATCTCTCCTGGGGCGACATCGCTGTGAATGCCGGCTTTCGCTGATGCGATAGCCCCATCTCCAATTTTGGCCTGATTGGCAATCCCCACCTGACCGGCGAGAATCACATTATTGCCAATTTTCACCCCACCGGCAAGCCCCACCTGCGCCGCAAATGCGCAGTTGCTGCCTATTTTGCACCCATGACCGATATGCACCAAATTGTCAAGTTTTGTGTTGCGCCCAATCCGCGTTTCTCCGACAGCGGGCCGGTCAATCGTGCTGTTGCTGCCCACTTCGACGCCATCTTCGAGCACCGCGCAGCCTGATTGCTCCATTTTCAACCAGCCCGCCTTGGTTGGCACAAAGCCAAACCCCTCAGCACCAATGACTGCGCCGCTGTGAATCACGCAACCGGCACCGATGCGGGTGCGTTCGTGAATCGTGCAGTTGGCGTGCAAAACGGTGCCTTCGCCTATTTCGGCGTCGGGGTAAATCGCCACATTTGGGTGAATGCAGACATTTTCCCCAATCTTCACCCCAGCACTGATCACACTGTGGGGGCCAATATAGACATTTTTGCCAATTTGTGCTGTCGGGTGAATCACCGCTGTTGGGTGGATTGCCGGTGCCGGTCGAAACGGCTGGTAAAACAGGGCGATGGCGCGGGCAAACAGCAATCGCGGCTCATCTGAGGCAATCCAGGCAATCGAGCGCCCGGTTACTTGCGCCTGCAATTGCTCATTCTTTGGCACAATCAAAGCGCTGGCACCCGTCAGAGCAATATGAGCCGCAAATTTTCCACCTTCTATATAACTGAGAGTGCCGGCATCAGCCTCATCCACCGGCGAGCAGCCAGTAATTTCTGGATCTGCCGCCATGTTGAAGGTCAGGCTATTGCCACCGGCTGTACTTTCCAGTTTTTGTACCAGTTCGCTAAACTTCATTGCCCCGTCGCCCTTTGCCCCTGCCCCAGCGCCACAATACTCCTCTGCCACCACTGCACTGCCTGCCGACCTTAGGTTTTGACCGCACAGTCCCGCAGATGTCCAGTTGATTGCGATTTTCTCTGATTTCCACTCTCAGGACATTATATTAAAAGCGGCTATATGTCAAGGCTTTTTTTGTAAATTTTTTGGGTTCTCCGAGTGGGGTGGGCTGCCCGCCACACAGGGACAGTGGGGTGGGGGAGAC
>CAZJNL010000345.1:0-5915 GCA_964546515.1 uncultured Oscillatoria sp. | reverse complement strand
TTTGATGCCGGCAATTTTGTCGGGTGCCGGCAACGCACCCTACCGGGGGTGTGGGGTGCGTTGCCGTTTTGCGTTTTGATGCCGGTGATTTTGTCGGGTGCCGGCAACGCACCCTACTGGGCTGCTGTTATAATACACAAAACCGACAAAAATTTCCAGAGGTAGTGTGTCACCGGCAACCCCCGCCCAAGTCCGCCAGCGCCTTATTGACGCCTTGCAACTTGACCTCATAGGGCCAATTCCTGAGGATACCGCCCGCGCTGAGGAAATCCTTTCTCAAGCGCCCTCCCAGTGGTATCTCACCGGCTTTCTTGTCCCCTATGAAGCCTCCCCAGAACAGCGTTCCGACGCCAGCTTCAACGAAGATATCGACCAGGTTTCCCCGGCGAGTGCTGGGGACGACGAAACCGCCCCAGAAACCGCCTCCGCCCGCAAAGCTTTTTTCCCCTCCTCGATGGGTTTGAGCGTCCTGGTGCCCGAAAATGCCGGGTATTTGACCGTCACCGCCCAGTGGGGGGACTATTTCCCGATTCCCGCAGCAACCGAAACCGACCAATCGGAAACCCGCCTGCAAAATCTCACTGCCGGCACCTGGCAGAGAGTCCCCCGAAAAGCAGAATTAACGGTTAAACTAGGAAGTATCAATAGCGCCCCCGCGAAAGTGGATATCCCAGAAAGCGGGGGATTAAAACTGGTGGTTTCCTCTCGCCCGGTTCCGGGTGGGCAACTCGTTCCCATCGGCACCCTTTCCGTGTCGATTTTCCTAGTCAACTACCGCCCCCCCGCACCGGAAAAAGAAAAAGACACCGCCTATATTTTCCAAACCCTATTAACAGTCCGCACTCCCGGCGGTTTCGTTCCCCGCCCGAATTTGCGCGGACAAGAGGGAAACGACTGGGATGAAAGGGTTGCTGACTTGCAATACCGGCACGATTGCGAATATGCTGTAGGTCACAACGTTTCTGCTACAGCCCCCTCACCCCAAAAAACATCTGCGCGGAAGTGCGCACCGCCTGGATACCCGCCGCCGAAGTGGAAAAAGTGGTAGCTGCAGAAATCCCGGGAGTGGAGTTGGGAATGGAAGCCCTCGCCGCCGCACTCACCCCCGACGCCGTGCGGCAAATGGTCAGCCCCACAGTAACAGAATACACGAACTGGATTGCCGGCCAGCAGCAGAAAATGCCGGTGGAAAAGCAGCGGGTTGCTGTCGCCACAGACCTGTTAAAACGCGCTGAAATTGCCCGCGACCGCATCGCCGCCGGTTTGCAAACGCTAGAAGATCCGCAAGTTTTCGAGGCGTTTAAAATTGCCAACCGGGCGATCGCCACCGCCATCCGCCAGCGCTCTACCCACAAATCCGATAGCAACACCGAGAAAAATCCAGAAGATATCAGCCCCCCGCAGTGGCGTCCTTTTCAGCTGGCATTCCTGCTGATGAACTTAACAGGAATCGCCCACCCAGAACATGGGGATCGGGAATTAGTAGACTTGCTGTTTTTCCCCACCGGCGGCGGCAAAACCGAAGCCTATTTAGGACTCGCCGCTTTCACCCTCGTCCTGCGCCGGTTGCGGAATCCGGGAATCAGCAGTGCCGGTGTCAGCGTCTTAATGCGCTACACGCTGCGACTCCTGACATTAGACCAACTCGGACGCGCCGCCACCCTAATCTGCGCCTTAGAATTAGAGCGGCAAAAAGACCCCAAAAAACTGGGAGAATGGCCCTTTGAAATAGGGTTGTGGGTGGGGCTAACCGCCACCCCCAACCGCATGGGTAAAAAAGGAGATAATGACCAGTATAGCGCCCGCGCCAAAACCATTGCCTATCAAAACGACAGCCGCAACAAACCCGTCCCCATTCCTTTAGAAAAGTGCCCTTGGTGCGGCGAAGAATTTAACCGCAACTCCTTCCAGCTGCTTCCCAATCCCGACGCTCCCACCGACCTGCGAATTATTTGCAACAACCGCAAGCGCGGCGCAAACGGACAGCCCAAATGCACCTTTAAAGGCAGCAATCCCCTGCCGGTGGTAGCCATAGACGACCCCATTTACCGCCGGCTCCCCTGCTTTATTATCGCCACCGTTGACAAATTTGCCAACTTGCCCTGGGTGGGAGAAACCGGCGCACTTTTCGGGCGCGTCGAGCGCTGGGACAGAGAGGGATTTTACGGCCCAACTTCCCCGAAACGGGGTCGCCTTCTCGACAAGCCTTTGCTCCCGCCTGATTTAATTATACAGGACGAATTGCACTTAATTTCCGGGCCGTTAGGGACGATGGTTGGCTTGTACGAAACTGCCATCGACGCTTTATCTAGTATAGAGCAAAACGGCGAAACAGTCAAGCATAAAGTCAAGCCGAAAATTGTTGCCTCCACCGCCACCGTGCGGCGAGCCACAAAACAGATACAAGCCTTATTTTGCCGGACGGAAGTTGATATATTCCCACCGCCGAGTATCGACCGGCGCGACTCATTTTTTGCCAAAACTGTCCCGACTTCGGAAACGTGCGGTCGCCTGTATACCGGCATCGCCGCCCAGGGGCGCAGCTTGAAAGTGGTGCTGCTGCGAACCTATCTGGCGCTGATGAGTGCGGCGCAAAAAGAATGGGAAGATGCCGGTGGGGCGAAAAATCCCAAAAATCCCGTCGATTCCTACATGACATTGCTGGGGTATTTCAACTCCTTGCGGGAATTGGGGGGGAGCCGGCGGATTGTGGAAGACGAAGTGAGCTCTCGCCTGACGCGATACAGCCAGCGCCAGCGGGAGAGCGAAACAGAAGGGTGTTTTGCCGACCGGCAAATCAGCTACGAACCCCTAGAATTAACCTCCCGCGTTACCACGAGCCAAATTGCCGACGCCAAGCGCCGGTTAGACTTACCTTTCCGCGAAAAAGAGCGCGTAGACATCGCCCTAGCCACCAACATGATTTCCGTCGGGCTGGATATTTCGCGGCTGGGATTAATGGTAGTATTAGGGCAGCCCAAAACAGCAGCCGAATACATCCAGGCGACTTCCCGCGTCGGGCGAGACGAAAACCGCCCCGGATTAGTGGTGACGCTGCTCAATATCCACCGCCCGCGAGATCGCTCCCACTACGAGCGTTTCTGCGCGTGGCACGCCACATTTTACCGCGCCGTAGAAGCAACCAGCGTCACGCCTTTCTCGCCGCGTGCCGTTGACAGGGGGATTGCCGGTGTCACCGTCGCCCTGGCGCGTCTGGCGCACCGGTAAATGACAGCGCCGGCGCATGCTTTCAAGATTACCGAATACCGGCAGGAATTGCAATTCGTTGCCGATATTATTGCCGAGCGTGCCCAAATGCACGATGGAGATCGCAACCGCAAAGAAGCGGAACAGATCCGCCGCCAGCTAGAACAGCGAGTCACTGATTTGCTGGACGCCTGGGAGCGGATTGCCGGTGAGAAAGGCTGCTTTCAGTACCAGCAAGAAGTCGGCGTCGCGCCGCCCCTGCTCTTCGATCCCCTCGACCCAGAATTGCCCAAACAGCCGCAAGCAGCCCAACAATTCAAAGCCGGTCGCAGTTTGCGGGATGTGGAGCCAAGCGTTAATTTGTGGGTGCGCAATCCCGATGGATTGGAGATTGAAGAGGAAGACGAACCGTGATAGAATATGCGGTATGTCAACTTAAACTTAAGAATGAACCGGGTAGCGTTCCCTCTGAGGGAACGCACCTCCATCGGTGCCGGTGCGATAGGGAACGCACCCTACGGGTTACTATTATAGGGGCGGCTCCCTCTAACCGCCCCGTTCCCGGGACTTAACCCACCCCACCGCCCCGATAAATTATACAATGAGGGGTAAGCCAAAAAGTGAAGCGCCCATCAGGAGAAATCCCCCCCAGCCCAATTCTAACCACCGTCGGACCGGGAGCAATGGTAGACTTGCCCAACTCTTCCGCACTCGTCGGCGGTTTGAATCACTGGATTGGCGATCGCAAACGCATTTTTGAAGACCGGCTCGCTGCCTATATCAGCGATAAACTGGGGATAAAAGATATCAAAATGTACGCCCCCCCTACCGACGCGCAAGATCCGAAAGCGCCCCGCACCGGCATTACCGCATTCACCTTTCCCACTTGGTTTGTCGCGCAAGTCGAAGAGATTTTTAAATCCACCACCGGCAAAGAATACCGCACCCGCCCGCTGATGCCCTGGAATCGCTTAACGGGGGGGAAATATCTCAACGTTGAGAGAAAGAAAATTCCTGTCGTGCCGGTGCGCTTCGTGCAAGCTTGCGCCAACGGGCACATCAGCGATATTGACTGGTATGCCTTTGCCCACGATGACTTTCAGACAAAATGCCGGGGGCAACTTTGGCTAGACGAAGCCGGTTCTGGGAATGATTTCGCCGAGATTTTTGTCCGCTGCGAAGCGTGCAAAAAGCGCCGCCCCCTGTCAGATGCAACGATTCCCAGAGCAAAAGTGCTGGGAATTTGCAAAGGGCACCGCCCTTGGCTCGGTGCGGGCGCTGCTGAACTTTGCCTTGACAAAGACGGCGACAAACCATTATACAACCGCCTGCTAGTGCGCTCTGCCAGCAACGCTTATTTCCCCCAACTCGTAAGCGTGATTTCTCTGCCGGATTCCGACGCAGACCTGAAAGAAGCGGTGAGTAAAGTGTATGAAGATTTCTTGCAGTACGCCGAAGACCTCAGGGATGTCAAAAAAGAGCGCAAGAAACAAAAGGTTGGCAGTGCCCTAGAGGGATTTAGCGACGAGTCGGTGTGGGCAGAAATCCAGCGCCGGCAGAGCGGATTGCCAGAAAATCCCAAAACCATCAAGCAAGTGGAAATTGAAACCTTGCTTTCCAGTGGGGAAGAAGTGGGAAAAGATGTTCCCGAAGGGGATTTTTTCGCCCGCGCCCGGAAATTAGAGAGCTTGAATCCGTTTTTATCATCTCGCATCGAACGCATTGTTTTAGTCCACCGGCTGCGCGAGGTGATGGCGCAAGTGGGATTCACGCGCTTTGAAGCCGCTATGCCCGATATTGAAGGCGAGCTGGATATTAATGTCAGACCGGCGGCGCTCGATATCGATACCACCTGGGTGCCGGCGCTGGAAAATAGGGGCGAGGGAGTGTTTATTGCTTTCAAAAAAGAAGCGATTGACAGCTGGCAAAACCGAAAGCCGGTGCAGGAAAGAGGGGAGAAGTTACTGGAAGGATTTGAAGTCTGGCGCGAGCGCAAAGGCATCCCGCAAGACAAAGCGAAATTCCCCGGTTTGCCTTATATTATGCTGCACTCGCTGTCACATTTGCTGATAGCCGCAGTTTCGGTTGAGTGCGGGTACGCAGCAAGTTCCATTCGGGAGCGGGTTTATGCCGGTGATGCCGGTTACGGAATCCTCTTGTACACCGGCTCCCCCGACTCAGAAGGAACTTTAGGCGGACTTGTGGAAGTTGGCAAGAGAATTGAGTGGCATTTAATCAGCGCCCTAGAATTAGGAAGGCTCTGTTCAAATGACCCCGTTTGCGCCCAGCACCTGCCTAATAGCGTACAAGAAGAGCGCTTTTCGCACGGTTCCGCCTGTCACGGATGCCTGCTCATTGCCGAGACTTCTTGCGAGCGGCGCAATGAATTTCTCGACCGAGCTTTGGTGGTGCCAACCGTCGCCGCACTGGGGGCGGAGTTTTTCCCGGATGAGTGGGGCGAATTGCTCATTTATCCCCATATTTTGCCGGAGAATATGCTATAATACTCTCGGCAAGAAGAAGACGCGATAAATCGCGTCTCTACAAGAGGAAGAAGAAGACGCGATAAATCGCGTCTCTACAAGAAGACTTTACTGGGGAGCATGTCACTTTTGAATCCGGAATCGAAGTCGAAAGCGCTTAAGTGTTCTCTTAAGCCCCACTCAGCACGGGCTTTGTCTGTATAGCCGCGATTTCTAATCGCCACT
>CAZJNL010000344.1:0-5928 GCA_964546515.1 uncultured Oscillatoria sp. | reverse complement strand
GCTCAACTTGGCAATGCAGCCGCTCAACTTGGCAATGCAGCCGCTCAACTTGGCAATGCAGCCGCTCAACTTGGCAATGCAGCCGCTCAACTTGGCAATGCAGCCGCTCAACTTGGCAATGCAGCCGCTCAACTTGGCAATGCAGCCGCTCAACTTGGCAATGCAGCCGCTCAACTTGGCAATGCAGCCGCTCAACTTGGCAATGCAGCCGCTCAACTTGGCACCCACACAGCGTCACCCAGTCGATCACGGCGTGCGAATTGCGCCCGGTAGCCGGCTGGCTGCTGTTATTGGCAAAACCGAGGTCACTGTAGTTTCCTGGCATCACCAAGCTGTGCGCACCATAGCCCCAGGCTGGCGCGTTGTAGCGCAGGCACTCTTTGGATGGCGTCATCGAAGCCGCCGAACATCAAAATTGCTCTTGGGTGATTGGAGTTCAGTGGCATCCAGAACTCTCCCCCGATGACATTTCCCACCAGCGCCTGTTTCGGGCACTCGTGGAAGCAGCACGCACCGGCACCTTGCGCCGCCGGCTATCTGAACGTTACCCATCCCTAGAAGTGATTTCCACCGGCAATTGATATCACGTCAAGTTGAATACCTATAATATCTCTGAGGTCGGGCATGGGGCATCATCGCATTGGGCATTGGTTTCTGATTGCGGTTAATCAACCCGACATGATATGAGCTAAACTGATAACTGTGTGGGCGTAATTAAGCCTAACATAGCGGCGGCTCTAAACATGGGGACAGGCATCTTGCCTGTCCGACGAGGTATATCCGTAGGGCAGGCGTTCCCTCCGACCTTCAATGGTGTCCTAACCAATTTGGCTAGTGCTATATCTCTTCCCCTTAATCGGGAGGCAGAGCCTCCCAGTTCTCCCTCCCAGGCAGCAGCCCCGGAACGAGAAAATCAATAGAAATCCACATAGCGATATAAATCGCGAATCTGCGGCTGCGGTAACTCAGACAAAACCCGCCACAAAACCGTGTAACTCCCATCGTCGCGCCGGATCACGGGTCGAAAAGCTATCAGCAAATCGCAGCTCGGCATATTTAATAACACCGAAAGATAGCGGCGCTGCCGGCGATAAATAGGCTGATTGTTCAGAATAATCTCCGGCACCTCAAACTGAAACGACCGCATTAAATAAGTGTGATTCAACACCACCGGCACTGAACTCCGGACTGAGGGAATATTCGACCGGTCAGCCGCAGCCGGCACAGCTGCGCTGCGCAGCTGTGCCGCACTCTTTCTCTCTCTGCGCACCGGATCTGGCAGCACAAAATCATCCAGCTTGCCCGTCAGGAACCGTCGGCGATCCACTTGCAACTCATCCAACTTATCCGGAGGTTGATATTTCAAAAAAAACCAGCTCTGTGCCGGCGACAGCTTCACACCGCTATCGGGAGCGAGCTTTTCGAGAGAAACATCCCCCAAATCCACCACAAAGCCATAATCCAAGTCAGACATGACAATCTGAAATTGGCCCTCTACAATCTCAATTGCCAAGCGGGGTGTGAATTCCTCCTCCTGAACCGGCTCAAAAAGCGGCGGGAAGGGAATGCGCTCCACTGCCGGCGGCGAGAGCCGGTTGCGCCTCGCCGGCAGCCGGTTGGCTTCAGCCGGCAAAACGCGAGCTATGCCGGTGTTGGGCAAGGCCTGAAACTCAGCGTACAGCTCAGACTCATCCTTTGCCTCGCTCTCAGAAACTGGAGCGCTTTCATCTGGACTGACAAACTCAGTTCCGGGGGGAAAGGCGGCTCGCATTTGTGCCAGCTGCCGCTTAGCTGCTGCCAGCACCGGCAGTACCGGCCACTGCGGAGCCAAGGCCGGCTGCAGCGGCGGCGAGTAGTCAGCCAGCGGCTGTTTTGCCGGAAAGCCAATAATCGGCGGTTCTGCCGGAGGAAAACTCGGTGCCAGCTCTGGACGCGGCGCAACTGGCACCGCTAAATTAGGTTCCTCAGTGCCGATGCTGGGGAGAGCAGAACTGCGTGAGGGTTTGCTTGGTGCCGGCGCAGCCAGCATTTGCCGGCGCTCATCGAACACCCCTATCAGGGGAGTTAAAGTCTGGGTAGAAGTGTAAAGAGCGCAGTAAACCGGCTTTTGCTGCTCAGTGATGCCGGCACCGGGTTTGGGGATGGCAATCAAACGGGAAGGCTGGCAAACCAGGTTGGGACTGTAGTAGCGGGATTTCAGAAAGCGGTCAATTGCTGCCAAGTGGAGGATGAGTTGCTCGCGAGCTGCTGCTAATTCGCGGGCGTCCGAACTGGCGATCGCTTTTTCAATCCGGGCGATCGTATCCATCTGTTCCTGCGCCAGCCGCTGCGCCGACGGCCAAAAATCCTGGCCGTCACTCTCTTGAAAGGCAATCGCCCTTGTCTGTACTGCAACGCTCGGTGGGGGCAGCAAACCTGTCAGGGATAGCAGCAAAAATACTAGGGAGAAGTAGGGCATAACACCAAGCCAATCCACTCAGAGGCAGCGAGCTTTTGTCTGAGTAGATATTACCCAATTATCTCAAAAAAATCAAGCCTTATTAGAGCCCCTCCCTTCCTTCCTCTTTCTACCGGGAGAAAGCAAAGTTACACCTGTAGGGGGAGGAAATACCCAGACAAAATTATTATGATTTTTTATAGCTCACTAACCTTGTATTAAATATTTGCGCTGTGCGGAGGGATGAAAAATGGCACTAAATCAACACAAACGCGCTGCAGGCATATTTCCCAGCATCGAGGATGCCACCCCGGCACTGACGGAGCTGCAAGCGGCTGGCTTTCCGATGGAGAAGGTTTCGGTGATTGCCAGAGCTCCCCAGGGCGAGGATGAGATTGCCGGCGCTCAAGTGCGTGCCGACTGGGGCAATCAAGCAGACGTTGGTGCGGAGGCGGGTGCGGAGGCCGGCGGCACCCTGGGAACGGTCACCGGCTTGCTCGTGGGTTTGGGTTTACTGTCGTTCCGGGCATCGGGCCAATCGTGCTGGGAGGCGCTGCGGCAACCGCTCTGGCTACGACCCTGGCCGGCAGTGCCATTGGCACCGCCGCCGGTGGCTTGGTTGGCGGTTTGGTTGGTTTGGGAATCCCCGAAGAGCGAGCCCGAGTTTATTCCGAGGGAGTGTCGCGCGGTGAATATGTCGTCATGGTTGAGGGCGCAGAAGAAGAGATAAGTCTGGCCAACCGGATTCTCAGCCAGCGCGGGATTCAGGAGTGGGGTGTCTTTGAAGGATCGAGAGGCGAGCCCGCCACCGCTGCCACTGCGGGCCCGGGCGAGCGTCCGCATTCTACTCTCTAGGCTGAGGGGTTATCGATAGCCTGATCTTAACAGAAGTTTGGCCGGGTGAAAAATTCACCCTTCAACTAAACAGGCATGTAACTTATTTCTTTTGCTGAACCGAGAAGGAAAAAAATGAACAAGCTAACCGCATTTCTACTCAGTGGTATCTTAGTTTTTGGTGCTGCAGCTTGCAAAGTTACAATTAATCAGAGCCCTAACGATACCGCGCTAGAAAGATCCGATAGCGACCTGGCTAGGGAGATTCGCAGCAAGTTGGATGTCAACCTGCCCGCCTCTTCCCTATCCGTTAAGTCGGAAAAGGGGATTGTCACCATATCCGGAACGGTTCCGACTCAGCAGCAGCTGGCTAGAATTGAGTCTTTGGCAAACGAGATTAAAGGAGTCCAGGGGGTGAGCGTTCAGGCCACCGTTGCGCCGGCCAAACCCAACCAAGGGAACTAAAAAAGTCAAGAGATCTCAAGTAACATTTTTTTGGCGAGCGGGGGACACCAAGGATACCCCGATCGAATCATGAATTTTCCAGCCAAAACTGCGTCAATGGAAGCATCGATAAAACGGAGTCGTGCAGTTTAAACTCAGGTTTATATAGTTAGGCATGTAACTTATTTTTTGGCTGAACAGAGAAGGAAAAAAATGAACAAGCTAACCGCATTTCTACTCAGTGGTGTTTTAGTTTTTGGTGCAGCAGCTTGCAGTCAAGTTTCTAAGACGAGCGCTAACGCTCCCGATTCCACTAACGCCAACGTGCAAGCGCCAGATGCCGAGACGGCTCAGAAAAACCAGTCTGACGCTGCTAGCGACGTTCGCCGGTCGCAAGCCAATGCTGATATTCGGGCGCGGGAGCAGCGGAACAACATCGGGGGCAACCCGCTAGAAAGAGCCGATAGCGACCTGGCTAGCGAGATTCGCAGCAAGTTGGAGGTCAACCTGCCCGCCTCTTCCCTATCCGTTAAGTCAGAAAAGGGGATTGTCACCATATCCGGAACGGTTCCCAATCAAAAGCAGCTGGCTAGAATTGAGTCTTTGGCAAAGGAAATTAAAGGGGTCAAGGGGGTGAGCGTTAAGGCCATCGTTGCGCCGGCAAAACCCAAGCAAGGGAAGGAAAAAAGTCAATAGCTCTCAAGTAACATTTTTTGGGCGAGCGGGGGACACCAAGGATACCCCGATCAACTGATGAATTTACCAGCAAAAACTGCGGCAATGGAAGCAAGAAATAAAACGCATTCGTGCAGTTTCAACTCAGGTTTATACAGTTGAGGAAGAAAGAAATGACTTTCATTCAATACAAACGCGCGGTGGGTGTTTTTCCCTACTACCAGCAGGCAGAAAATGCCCTCACCGATCTGAGGAATTCTGGCTTTCCGATGGCTCGAGTTTCCCTCGTCGCCAAAAATACAGACCATCGCGATGTAGGGGGTGTTGGGGTGAGCAACCGCCCGGGAGATGGAGTTGCTGAAGGCGCTAAAACCGGTGCCGTTACGGGTGGAGTCTTGGGAGGTCTGGTTGGCTTGATCGGAGGCTTGACTGCGCTGACGGTTCCGGGAGTCGGGCCGGTGGTGGCAGGAGGCACTTTAGCCACTATTTTGGTCGACACTCTGGTGGGCGGTGCGATTGGTGCCGCAACGGGTGGCCTTATTGGCGCATTAGTTGGTCTGGGGATTCCAGAAGAGCGAGCCCGAGTTTACAACGAGCGCGTGTCCAAAGGGGATTATTTGGTGATGGTAGAAGGCACGGAAGAAGAAATCCGCCGCGCCCAAACCATTTTTGACAATCGGGGAATTCAAGAATGGGGTGTCTATGACACGACAGCCGGTGATCCGGGCACTCGCCAGCATCGCGCACTGGGCGTCTTCACCACTCGCTCAGAAACAGAAGCTGCGCTTGAGCAGCTCACAGATGCTGGTTTCCCGATCAACAAAGTTTCCATCATCGCGCGGGACCCTGACCGGGACGATGAAATCGCTGGCGTTGATGTCAAAGATCCCGTTGGCAATAAGGCGGACGCAGGCGCAGCCACCGGCGCAGTCACGGGTGGCGCTCTCGGCGGCATCACCGGCTTGCTGGTAGGTTTGGGCGCACTGGCTATTCCGGGCGTCGGGCCGATTATGCTCGCGGGTGCTGGGGCCACCGCTCTGGCCACTACCCTGGCCGGCACCGCCATTGGTGCCGCAGCCGGCGGTCTGATTGGTGCCCTCGTTGGCATGGGAATTCCGGAAGACCGAGCCCGCATCTACAGCGACCGCGTGGCGCAGGGCGATTATCTGGTGATGGTGGATGGCACTCAAGAACAGCTCCGCCGCGCCGAAAACATTCTTGCCGGTCGGGGGATTCAAGAGTGGGGTGTCTACGATCGCCCAGCTACTGATATCCATCGCGCCGATTCTGTCGCTCCCGGCACAGCAATCACCCGCACTGAGGTTCGCACCGACCGCAGTTTGAACCTGCCGTAATCCAATTCCTGAAGCCGCGATAGGGCTGGTGCTTGCGTGAGAGCCGGTGGAAGCTTCTGGAGAAGCTCGGCGGGACATCAAGAAACCAGGTTTCTTGTCTGGGCTGTGTTAGCATTAATTGTGCCGGCCTGCTTATAGCGGTTTGCCGTTGGATAAAGTACGCCCCAGAAACCCGGGTTCTGT
>CAZJNL010000343.1:3247-5938 GCA_964546515.1 uncultured Oscillatoria sp. | reverse complement strand
TTAGACCGAATTTTTGAATCGTTTGAACAAGCAGACGGCTCTACCGCACGCCAGTACGGGGGCACCGGCTTGGGGTTGGCAATTACCAAAAAGCTAGTGCAGCTGCACGGCGGTGAAATTTGGGTGGAGTCAGCCGTGGGGCGAGGTTCGCGGTTTACTTTTACCCTGCCGGTGGCAGAGGGAAAGAAGGCGCAAAAAGCAACAAGCAAAAAGCAAGAACAAATTGTCTCTTCTGTCGTCAATTCCCAAACCCCTCTCACCGGCTCCGAAATTTTAAACCATTCTAGCGGACAGTTCAAAATCCTGATTGTGGATGACGAGCAGGTGAATCTTCAGGTGCTGGTTAACTATCTTTCCCTGCACAACTACACCACAGCCAGCGCCTCCAGCGGGCGGGAGGCGCTGGAAATAATACAGCAAGGTTTCCAGCCGGATCTCGTCTTGCTCGATGTGATGATGCCGCGCATGACCGGCTATGAAGTCTGCAGGCAAATCCGCCAAATTTTTCCCGCAACAGAACTGCCGGTGGTGCTGCTCACCGCCAAAAATCAAGTTGCTGATTTGGTGGAGGGATTCCGAGCCGGTGCCAACGATTACCTGACCAAACCCATCTCCAAAGAGGAACTGATCGCCCGGATAAAAACCCACATTCAGCTGTCGAAAATCAACCAGGCATACGGGCGATTTGTGCCGCACAATTTCCTGAGATTCCTCAACAGAGAAAGCATTTTGGATGTTAAAATCGGAGATCAAGTGCAGAAAGACATGACGGTTCTCTTTTCCGACATTCGCTCGTTTACGGCACTCTCGGAAACGATGACGCCGGCAGAAAACTTTAATTTTATCAACTCCTATTTGAGTCGGGTGAGCCCGGTGATTCGCACCTACAGCGGCTTTATTGATAAATACATCGGTGACGCCATCATGGCGCTGTTTCCCGAAACACCAGAAGACGCTGTGAAAGCCGCCATCGAGATGCAAAAACAGGTGTCGCTGTATAACGAGCACCGGCAGCAGAGTGGCTACCCCCCGATCGCCATCGGCATTGGGTTGCACACCGGCAGTTTAATGCTGGGCACCGTGGGAGAAGAACAGCGGATGCAAACCACCGTGATTTCCGATGCCGTCAATCTGGCGTCGCGCCTGGAAGGGTTAACGAAGCTCTACGGTGCCGGGATCACTCTCAGCGGGCAGACCTTAATCAGTCTCGACGCCCCTAACAAATACAGTTACAGATTTTTAGGAAAAATTAAAGTTAAAGGGAAAAAAGAATCTGTGTCAGTCTTTGAAATTTTCGACGCAGACCCCCCCCATATTTTGGAGCTAAAGCATCAAACCCGCAGCCTGTTTGAGCTTGGCATTTTACTCTACCACCAGAAAAACTTCGCGACAGCCTTTCAAATATTTAAGAAAATTTTACAAATTAATAGCAGCGACAAAGCCGCTGCCTTCTATGTGAAGCGCTGCGAGCATTTGCTCACAGGTAGCATGCCGGTGGAGTGGGAGGGGATGGAAGTTGTGGGTGAGAGATTGTAGACAGGTTTCGCAAGGGCACAAACTGTCACCTCCTGCTGTAGAGACGCGACGAGCGCGTTCTGCATATGGCATCCCCACACCTAGAACGCGCTGATTGCAAGTTGATTGCCGGCACTTCAAATGCCGGTGAAAGCGAGACTGTCACCTCCTCCTGTAGAGACGCGACATGTCGCGTCTCTACATATGGCATCCCCACACCCCGATCACGCTGATTGCAAGCCGAGTTTAGCCGCTTCAGCCACCTGCTCCACCTCATCTTGCGCCAGCCTCTCTAAAGTCGAGCGGGCGTCTTGTCCGCCCAGGCGTGCCAGAGCTTGCGCCACCCTGTAGCGAATCTGCCAATCCGCGTGCGCGGCATGGGGAATCAGCAGCGGCACAGCCCGGACATCGCCCAATTCCCCCAAAGAACTAATGGCAGCCATTCTGATAAGTTCTTCACCGGCACCCAGCGCATTTTCTAACAGTTCAAACGAGCGCCCGTCGCCCAGTTCTCCTAACGCCGCCACGATGCTGAACTTAACCAGCCACTCGGGAGTCGTTTGGTAGAGGTGCTGCAAGTCTTCAAAAGCTTCTGTTAACTGCAACCCCCCCAAAGAATCAGCCGCTGCCGCCTGGACATCCGGTTCCGGATCGTTGAGCAAGCGCTCCCGAAGCACGGTTAAAGCCGTTTGTAAATCTTGACGCCCCAGGGACGCCATTTGCGATACTGCTGCGTACCGCACGCGGGGGCTGCTGTCAGAAATGGCAGTTTGGGCTAGCTCAAAAGCGCGAGCCGGTTCTAGCTGGCGCAATTGGTTAACCGCTCGGATGCGATCCCCCAAATCCTCCGAACTCAGCAGCTGCCTGACAGATTCAGGAGTAATGCTCATTTTCTCGCTAATTTAAAACTACTGTTCGTAGTCAGGACTTCAGTCCTCAACCCACAGGGTTGGTGAGGCTCTGAAGTTGGGGCGGGTTTATCAATCTTATCGGCTTGCGCCAGACAATTTGGGTTCACCCGCCCCTACTGCCAACATTTTGCTCAAGCCTAGTGGGACTAGGCAATTCGCCTGTTAGGACTGCTTGATTATTGCCGATTATTCAGCTTCACCTGCCGCCATTGCTCGCACAATATCCCCACGGGTGAGGATACCAATCACATTACCCGCGCTGTCG
>CAZJNL010000343.1:0-3237 GCA_964546515.1 uncultured Oscillatoria sp. | reverse complement strand
CCGGCAAGCGGTTAATCCCGCGATCGTGCATCAGCTTGGCAGCCTCTCGCAGGGGTTTATCCGGTGTCGCTGTGATCGGCCCTAGGCTCATCACTTCCCCAACCGTTTGCCCGAGCGCCTTGTGCAGCTCTCGCTCGTAACGGGCTGGATTTTCCAGAAATATCACGCTGTCCAGCAGCATGATATAGGGCGGGGGAGTCGCCCCAGTTTCCCGCCACATCAAATCAGTCTCAGAAATAATGCCCACCAACTTGCCGCCACTGTCCACCACCGGCAAACCGCCAATGCGGCGTTCTGCCAGAATCTGGATTGCCTCCTGGAGAGGGGTCTCGGGCCGCACCACAATCGGATCGCGGGTCATCACATCGGCAACGGTTTTGGGCATGCTGAACGCAATTTGCTACAGAAATCCACTGCCATCGATCATACCTCTGTGCGGGCACCGGCACCCGCACCCCCACAGAGCGCCAGCTTGCAACCGTTAAAATCAGAAATGTAACGATTCATGTAGCACCCCCTGTCAATGGCAGAAGCGGACAACGACCAACAGCACCCACAGCCTGACTACCGCTGCGTCACGGTTTGCCAGCACCAGTCATGCCTGCGAAACGGATCGGCAGAGGTGCTGCAAGCATTTCGAGATTGTAAACAACCCCCATTCACCGTCAGCCCCAGCGGCTGCATGGGCCAGTGCAGCTCCGGGCCCACGGTGCGGGTGATTCCAGACGAGATTTGGTACTGCCAAATCAAACCCAGTGACGTGCCTGTGATTGTCCAGCAGCATTTGATCGGCTCAGAGCCGGTGTCCGCCAAACTCCACCCCAGAATTCACCCCCGTTTCTACTGAGTGGGCAATGAGCGCGGTTTTCATATCAGTGCGGTACATTTTTCGCAACCGGCGCGCATCCGGGACAAGGAGACGCGATAAATCGCGTCTCTACAAGAGAAAGGATCTGTACCCCTCGTTCCCTGCCTGAGGCTGGG
Source organism: uncultured Oscillatoria sp. (assembly GCA_964546515.1). Lineage (GTDB taxonomy): Bacteria > Cyanobacteriota > Cyanobacteriia > Cyanobacteriales > Oscillatoriaceae > Oscillatoria. The sequence goes on along the minus strand of CAZJNL010000343.1, from coordinate 2,253 downwards.
AACGAAACTCGCGCTTGGCGCAGCCTCTACCCTCGGAGTCAGGGCGCTACAGCTGACAGCACCCAAGAGCGGATCGCGGAATTCACCTGTTCTGGCACTTCGTCGTGGGGGCAGTGACCGGCTTTCAGGTAGTATTCCGTCAGCTGCGGGTAATATTGCTTAAACTTAGCGCCCCGCTCTCTGGCATTCATCCACGGGTCCGCCTCGCCCCACAGCATCAACAGCGGGCAAGTCAGCCGACTGAGCAAGACATCAATTTTTTCCCCCTGCGGCGACTTGAAGACAGAGGCGAAAACCTTCGCCGCACCGGCATCGCAGGAGGGGCGATAGATGTCTTCGACCAGCTGGTCTGTCACCGCGCTCTTGTCAAGATAGACTTTTTCTAGGGTTTTGCGAATCACCGACCGGCGGCGCGTCTGCTGGAACAGCAGGAAACTGACCCAATCTTGCAGCAGTACCGACTGAATGGCTTTTTTTAAACCTTTTCGCCACACAGAGGGTTCGGCAGCCGGCCTGTCAGAGGTAAACGGGCCCGCACTGTTGAGCAGCACCAGACCGGCAGCATCTGGATATTGGGCAGCAACGCAAAGCGAGGCATAGCCTCCCAGGGAGTTGCCCGCCAGCACCACCTGCTCGCCGATCTCGCCGGTGATGAAATCGTGCAGTTGCTCTCGCCAGAGGTCGCCACTGTACTGCCAGTCCGGTTTAGCCGAACGCCCAAACCCCAACAGGTCAATCGCCCACACCTCGAAATCGTCCTTTAGACCGGCCAGATTTTTGCGCCAGTGGTCTGTGGACGCCCCAAAGCCATGAACCAACAGCAACGGCGGGCGTTGCCGGTGCCGGCTGCCGGCACGCACATAATAGATAGACTGCTCGCGCCACGTCCAGTATGCGCCTGGAATTGCAGCTGCTGTAAGGGTTGCCTGCATGGTAAACATTCAATAAATTTTGTTAACTATCATAAAGCCCGGGGTTAGGGGTTAGGGGTTAGGTTTCAGGTCGTACTCCAACCATCGCCCAATGCCTGATGCGATGATGCCCGGTGCCCCATGCGATGATGCCCGGTGCCTGACGCGATGATGCCCCCACACCAGTCCCAACCCTGGAAACCAGGATCGGGGCAACAGCCGCAACTGAGAAGATTATTTTCGGGTTAGAATCTGCCAAGATATTGTGTTAGCTCTCGACGAGCCTACTCACAAGTCTTTCCAAGGGGAGCCGGTAGAAGCAGATGGCCAACTAGACACCCAAATCAGTTAAGAGCTATATGATCGTTTCAAAGGACAAGTCGAAGCAATCCCAAACGGGCAGCGGAGTCGGGCGCTATTGAGGCGGGAATTCCTTTGGCTATTGGCAGCGCCGACCGGCACTGTGCGGGTTGCGTCAGATTCCCAGGAACCAATTCCCACAGCCCGGCGCGGACTGCCACCTCTTTCCAGACCGCAAGTTTACAGGTGTTGAAGGTTGAATGATGACGCAACAGAATATAATGGAACTTGCTAAGCAAGGCAATCCGCAAGCAATCAAAGCCCTGCTCAACCAATCTCTGCAGCCTGAAGGCATCACCGTCAAAGTCAGGTTAAAAAACAACTGTTTGATGGTGATTGCCGAATCTAGCGAGCCCCCAGAAAAATCATTCATGGTGAAATCCCTCCGCCAAGAGATGGAGAATTTGCGCCCCCAATCGGTGAGCAGGGTGGTGGTGCAGGGACGAGCCACTGGCAATACCTCCACCGTATGGCGCGTGGGGTTTAACTTGAATTCTGATAGCTCGGCAACAGCGAAGCGGAACTTTGAAGTTAGCGCTGATAACCCGTTTGGGCCGGTTGAAAGCGAGACACTCAGCCCAGCCACCACCGAGTCAACAGCGGGCCCCAATACCGAATCTCGACCCTTGCATCCAATTCTAGCGTTCCTTAAATTGAAATTGCCCATTTTGACAGGACTGTATGCTATCAGTATTGTTAGTTTGGTGGCTCTAGCAGTCAGTATCAAGTGGGTGGCGAGCGAACTGGCAGAAACTTATCTCTATAGCATTCAACTCCTGGGTGACATATTTCGCGCCCTGCAAATTGGAGAAATTTTAAATATAATTGTCTTCGCCATTTTTGGGATGGGAGTCGGCGCAGCTACCGCTTTATTGCCGCAGTTTCGCGCCCGCTACATCAGCGCAATTATCTTAATCATTACCGTCCCAATAATTGCCAATGTTAGCCATATTTACAGGTACTATAGCTGGCTGGAAGAAGT
>CAZJNL010000342.1:0-5940 GCA_964546515.1 uncultured Oscillatoria sp. | reverse complement strand
TAGTACCTCACTCAGATAAAAACCGCTATATGCTGCAATGCGGTGCTTTTGCTGCGGTATATAGCGGTACTTTGTACTCATGTCGGGCGTGGGGGGGAGAAGAGGGGGCTAAGCCCACTTTTTAGGCGTTCCCAGGCATTATCACTAACCCCTAACCCCTAACCCCTAACCCCTAACACGGCTACCATTGCAAACTGCGGGGGTCGAGGACATCGCGCAGGGCGTCGCCCAGCAGGTTAAATGCTAGCACGGTGAGGACAATCAGGAGTGCCGGCGGCCACACCAGCCAGGGCTGCAGCACCAGAATGGAAGCGTTGGTGGACAGGGACAGCATGTTGCCCCAAGAGGGGTCAGGCTGCTGGATGCCCAGCCCAATCAAGCTCAGCACGGATTCAGCTACGATAAACCCTGGCACCGATAAGGTTGCGGAGATAATGATGTATGTGGCTGTTTGGGGAAGGACGTGACGGACGATAATGTAAAAGGGGTTAGCGCCCATCCCTCGCGCCGCTTGCACGAATTCCCGCTGTTTGATCGAGAGCACCTCTCCCCGAATCACCCGCGCCAGTCCAGCCCAGCCGATGAAAGAGGTGATCAGCACAATTAACATAAACCGCTGGGTGCTGGTTAGTCCTGGTGGCAGCACTGCGGCGAGGGAAATCAGCAGGTAAATGCCGGGAATTGTCATCAGCACTTCGACTAGGCGCATCAAAATGGTGTCAGTCCAGCCGCCGAAATAGCCGGAAATTCCCCCGATCAGCAAGCCGAGGGGAAAAGAAATGAGAATGCCGACCAGACCGATGAACAGGCTGATGCGACCGCCGTGCATCAGCCGGCTGAATTGGTCGCGGGCTTGTTCGTCTGTGCCCAAGATGTTTAATTTGCCAACACCTGCAGTCCCGAACAGGTGCCGGTCGAAGGGGAAGACGCCGAACAGTTTATAACTTGGCCCTTTTACAAATAGGCGCACCGGCGAGGGTTTTTGCCGGTCTTCATTTAGCTTGCGATTGCCGGAAACCAGCTCTACCGGCCCCTGGGTGGTGGGGTAGACGTGGGGGCCGATAAATTCCCCTGCAGAGTTGTGCCAGTAGATCGCGGTTGGCGGCAGCAGCGAGCCGTCGGGCTGAGACTCGTAAGGATCGTAAGGGGCAACAAAGTCAGCTGCTATCACCGCCAGATAGAAAATTAATAGCAACCCAGCTCCTAACCGAGCTAAGGGATTTTTTTTCAGCTTCTGCCACCAGTTCATAACAATTTTTCGTAATTATTAAGGTTAATTTGGAATGAATTCAGAATGGCAATTGCCAATCCTGAATTCTTCTTTTTGCCTTTTTAGGGGTTACTTTTTACTTCCCGATTGCTGTCAGGTGCCGAAGCAACTGGCATCACCGGCAGGCGGTTCTCACCGGCTAGGGGATTGTGGAAGAAGGAGCCGGTTTGGGGTGGCAGGGTTGGCTCGAGGATAATTTCCACGATACTTTTCACCACGCCGGTGAGCGGAATTGCCAGGATGACTCCCAACAGCCCTCCTACTTTAGCACCTAAGAGCAGGGAGGCAAAGATAATCACCGGCGACAAGCCGGTCAAGTTGCCCATGATGCGGGGCGCGATTAAATTATCCTTCACCTGCTGCAGGGCAATCGCCACCGCCAGCACTTGCAGCGCTAGCCACCAGTTAATAAACGCCACAATGATGCTGACTGCGCCAATTCCTAAGGTCGCCCCCACAAAGGGAATGACTTCCATAACGCCGATAAACACGGCAAACAGCAGGAAAAACGGCACCCGCAACCACGAGAAAGCCACGGTCAGCGCGATGGCCATAAACAGTCCCAGCAGCAGCTGCCCGGTGACAAACCGCTGCAGGTTGCGCTGCAGAGACTCGGTGAGCCCGTCTCGGATGGTGGGGGAGAAAATGCCGGTCAGACTCCGCCAAACCCGTTGGCCATCCAGAAGCATGTAAAACGAGATCACCAGAATCAGTATTAAGTCCACAAACCAGTTAACGGTGCCCACCACCAAGCCCACACCTTTAGCGGCGATCGCTTCTGCCTGGGCTTGCACCCGCGCCAGCAGCTGCTGGGCGAGAATCCGGACATCAAACGGCAGGTTGTGTTCCGCACTCCAGGCTTGGAAGTGGGCCAATTGCTGCCGTGCGGACTCAACCAGGGACGGTAAATTTGCCGCCAGCTGCCGAGCTTGGTTAAACACGGGCGGCACCACCGTCAGGGCGATCAGCGCCACCACTAAGCCCGCCGCAAAATAGACGAGGCCGGCGGCGGCACCCCGAGGCAAAACCCGCTGCAGTCTGGCTACTGGGTAGTTGAGTAAAAAGGCAATCAGCCCAGCTGTAATCAGAATGCTGAGCAGTTCGCCGACGTAGTTGAGCGCACTCAGCGCCGCCCAACCCCCCAAGAACACCAGCAACCAAGTGACCAGTAGCTGTTGGACGGGTGAAAAAACTTTATCCATCAATCTTACATCTCAGTCGCTTTTGTATGAACCGCCGCCGTGAAGGAGCGCCAAGGGAAGAAAATAGAGAGGGCTTTACCAATCATTTATAACTGCTATAAATGACATCTAATGCAATTAGCAAGTCGCCGCAACGGCGCTCATGTCTGCTCAGTTCTCGTCAGCCTGTTCGTGCTCGACGACAAATACATTAGAATAGAGGTTGGCAATGATTTGTTTGCCCTGCTGCGTCAGCGCCAGGTAATTGAGGCCATCTTTGATATAAGGATAAACCCCATTCCAGTAAAATTTGGGATAGTTCTTGCGCAAGTGGCCCGGATGCCGGTAGCCCAAGTGTTTATTGGTGCCGGTTTCTTCAAATTCATAAAACAGGGCGCTGATTTTTTTCAGATATCGCGGATCGCTGAGCTGACCGGTTAAATCGGCAGCTCGAACTAAACCGGGATAGTTGACGGTATCTTGATGGTCTTCTTTTGCCGGCACGGGAAAGCGGGTCAGTTCTATATTGCGCTTAATCACTTCCGCATCAATCAGTCTGTGTCCCCCAAACCGCTCATCAATAAACAGTTTGGCCCGGTCTACGTGATAAGGAGTCAGGCCTGCATCTGAAGCTCCGGGTGGAAGTTGCACCATCACTCCATCTTGACCCGTGGCGTACAGTCCGTTTTTGTCTTGCCGGCAGACTCCCTTAACATACCCAATATCGTGGCAAACCAGCGAAATAATAACGTGCAGCCAGTCTTCGCAGGAAACCCCGCCCTCCCGGATGTGCTTTCCCCGCAAAATTTCCTGTCCCACGAGGGCAACCAAAATGGTGTGCTCGACATTGTGATAGAGGGCGTCGCTGTTGGCAATATTTTCCAGAGCCATGCTCCCCGCCCAGGCAATTATATCTTCGTAGTCGGGCTTGTAGCCTCCGTAGGTGCGGCGGTAGCCATCCCGAAGTCTGTCCACAAAGGTGTCAATCAGAAGTTCAGTGGCGTTGAACATAATTTTGTACTTGCTTGTGCTGAGTGCGATGGGTTTGATAAAGAAAGGAACGGCAGAGGCTTGTTGAGAGAAGCTGGGGTGAATCTTAGCAAGACAATTTTACAGCAAGTAATTCTGGCTGATTCGAGTGCATGGGAGTCCGATATCTCAAGGTCTGTTTTTGCGGACAGCACCGGCAGGCAATTTGACCACAGAACATTTGGCTCAACGGGTTTATCTGGTTGTTGCTCCCAAGACGTATTTTAAAGTCCAACGCTTCCAGATCACCACTGCCCGACACCCCCCCACCTTGGCCAACACCTGACCCACCGCCGGCGGTTGGGCCCATCAAAGCTGTCTTCGTTCAGTCTTTACTGAACATTCAAAACGTGTTAGGATTTTTTCTCGGAACTGTCCATCATAACCGGCTGTGCCTGCTTGGACGCGCACTCGGCTGGGACAGCGTGCTGGCGGGCTGGAGCGCTGTCAGGGCATAATATTAAAAAACAGAAACAATTCTTAACATTTCTGGCCCAAGAATAGCATAAGTTAATAAAAGGCAGGAGGAGTACGGTGGCATACAGAGCTTTCACAGAAGCGGAGCCGGTGGAGTTGGTGGAGGTGCGGGCTGCCGGCGCACAGCCTCAAGAGCCTGCTGTTGTAGAGAAAAGATTAATCGCGTCTCCCCCACCGGCAGAGCCTGCTCTTGTAGAGACGCGATTTATCGCGTCTCCCGAGACAGAGGCAGGTGCTGTAGAGACGCGACATGTCGCGTCTCCCTCACCGGCACCGGAGGGCGAATCTGAGCAACGTGGCTGGCTCTCCGGCGGGCGGGGCGTCATCCTGGGGCTGGCTCTTGGAGTAGCGGTGACTGCCGCTGGGATGCGCTTGATGCCTAATGCCAGCACCCCCCCAGCCGCCAAAGCGCCGCCAGGAGCAGCCCTCGCTTCTGGCAAACCGGCAGCAAGTCAAACTGTCACCGTGGCTCCCGTCGAGACCGCCAGCGTGTCGCGCACCCTCACCGCCACCGGCACCGTTTTTGCCCACGACTTGCTGCCGGTGCTCCCCAAAGCCACCGGCTTGCAAATCAAGCAAGTCCTGGTTGACGAAGGGGACGTGGTGCGAGAAGGACAGGTGCTCGCTATCCTGGACGATTCCGTAATCCGAACGCAAATCGACCAAGCCAAAGCCCAGGTAGAATCGGCAAGCTCCGCAGTTCAGCAAAAAGAAGCTGCTGTGGGCCAAGCTCAAGCCAGCTTGGAACAAGCCCGAGCCAGCGTCAGCGAAGCGCAAGCCAGCCTGATTCAACAACAAGCCGGTTTAACTCAAGCCGAAGCTGGCTTAGCCGAGGCGCGGGCTAACCTCGCCAAAGCCAAAGCCAACCTCGAACAAGCCCTCAGAGAGCGCGACCGGGCCCAACAGCTCGCAGATCAAGGAGCAATTAGCCGTCAAGAACTAGAAACCCGCCTCACAGAAACTCAAAACGCTCAGGAAGGAGTTCGAGTCGCCGAAGCCAATATCAGTCGCGCCGAATCCCAGATTGCCAGCGCCCGAGCCAACATCGCTGGTGCCAAAGCCAAAGTCAGCAGCAGCGAAGCCAGTTTGAACAGCGCCAAAGCCAGTGTCAGAAGCGCCGAAGCCAATGTCAGCACCGCTTCTGCAGATGTCCGCAACAGCTCTGCGCGAGTCAAACAGGTGGAAACCCAGCTGGAACAAACCAAAGTTCTCGCACCGGCTTCCGGGATTGTCGCCGAGAGAATCGCTCGCGTTGGGGATGTCACCGGCGGCGGGCAAAAACTGTTTTCCATCATCCGCAGCGGCAGGCTGGAGCTGCAAGCCGAGGTGCCTGAAACCCAGCTGCCCTCGGTGCTAACCGGAGCCACTGTCCGCATCTCCTCCGATGCTGACTCCCGCATCGAAATCCAGGGCACAGTGCGAGAAATTGCCCCCACTGTCGATGCCAAAAATCGCATCGCCACCGTGAAAATCGACCTGCCGGCTAGCGATTTTCTCAAACCGGGCATGTTTCTGAGAGCCGCTATCACCACGGCAACCGCTCAAGGACTGACTGTGCCGGCGAAAGCCATTTTGCCGCAAGCGGATGGCAGCGCTATTGTTTACGTCCTCGACGGAGAAGACAAAGTGAAAGCCAAGCCGGTGGAAGTTGGGGAAATTGTCGGCGGTGCCGGTGGGGATTTGAGCGCCGCCAAAGTGGAAATCAAAAGCGGTTTGACTTCCAGCGAGCGCGTTGTGGTTGCCGGTGCCGGCTACCTCAAAGATGGCGACACGGTTAAGGTTGTTTCCGAGGGCGATGTCAGCAGCCCCAGATCCAAGTTATAGAGTTCGCAGTCAGGACTTTAGTCCTCACCGCCAACTGAACTGCTGATTATCTCTCACCCGCCATCAATTTATAATCTAACCAAAAAAATCTAGCCTTTCTAAAGGATTTGTGAAATTTTATTTTTTCCTGTCTTGGCGATCTTGGCGTCTTGGCGGTTT
>CAZJNL010000341.1:0-5952 GCA_964546515.1 uncultured Oscillatoria sp. | reverse complement strand
GTTCAGCAGAAACGCTGAGGAAACCTTTTTTCTGACGTGGAACGGGCGCATTATTGTGCGATATTTGTATGAGCTGCTGCGTTCGCGAAACCAATCCTCAGCAAATCCGGTTGAATTGCTGGTGCTGAGTGCCTGCCAAACTGCCAAAGGGGACAGTCGAGCGGCTCTGGGGCTGGCGGGAGTGGCGGTGCGCAGTGGGGCGCGAAGTACCCTGGCTACGCTGTGGGCGGTGCGCGATCAGTCCACTGCCGGCTTTATGGCTGAGTTTTACAAGCAGCTCAGCCAACCGGGCGTTAGCAGAGCGGAAGCCGTCCGTCAAGCCCAGCTAGCGCTTCTGAAGCAACCGCAGTACGCGCATCCTTTTTACTGGGCACCGTTTCTGCTGGTGGGAAATTGGATGTAGTTGTGGGGTGCTTACGGGTGGGTTCCCGTCTGGCAATGCGCCCTACTTCCAAGGAATGCTCAGAGGGAACGCACCCTACTTCCTACTTTTGGGGAGCGTTCGCAGGGAACGCACTAGGAATGAGAATTTCCAAGTTATTGTGGGAATTATATCTGTGGATAGATGCGCAAAAGGCTGCTTTATGTATATCAACAAGTTGTCATTGCTCAGCGCTCTGTTTTGGCTGGTTTTCTGCCTGGGGGTGACGCTCATCCCTAAATGGCCCGTACAGGCGGTGACGTTTGAGCCGCCGGCGGGCGACGCGCCCAAGCAATCGAGTGGGGGAGCGTCGCGGGATGGAGGACAGTGCTTCAGTCAGGCAAAGACAAATGCGGCGGTTACTCCGCTGATGCCGGACACTCATTATGGCCTGACCGTGGCCGAGCGCCCGACTTTCTTTGTGTACCTCCCCGAAACTGGCGCGAAGGAGATGTTTTTCAGCCTTCAAGATGAAGACGGGAAGCAGGCTTACCAGACCACTTTACCCCTGCCTGACAAGCCTGGGGTGATCGGGCTTAAACTGCCGGCATCAGCACCGGCGCTAGAAGTCGGGAAGAATTACAAGTGGTCTTTGGTGATGGTTTGCGGTGGCGAGCTGGAACCGGACAGTCCGGGGGTAGAGGGATGGGTTCGCCGAGTCGCGCCTTCTCCCACCTTGAAGAGTGAGAAACAGCTGGAAGTCTCACTGGAGTCGGTATCCGAGCTGGCTCTTGCCGGCATTTGGTACGATGCGCTGTCCGCACTGGCCCAGTTAAGGCAGGCGCAACCGGAAAATCCCACCCTGAGCGCTCACTGGAAAGAACTGCTGGAGTCAGTCAAACTGGACGCCATCGCCACAGAGCCGATAATCAAATAGCAAGAGCGTCATGTTGCCCGATCTGAAAAAGCTTGTTTGGCGGTGGCGATTTGTGATCACGATAGCGCCGGCGGTGGCTATTTCGGTTATTGCTGGGGGGATGGCAGGACTGTTCCAGCAGCTGGAGTGGGCAACTCTGGATCAATTTTTTCGCCTGCGACCGGCTGAACCGGCTGAGGAGCGCATTCTGATTGTTAAAATTGAAGAGTCAGATATCACAAAAGTGGGGGAATGGCCAATTCCTGATGCTGTGTTAGCTGAGTTAATTAAAAAACTTAAAGCCAAGCAGCCTGCGGCCATTGGCCTGGATATTTATCGGGATATGCCGGTGGAACCAGGACATGAGGAATTAGTGGGGGTGATGCAGTCGGCACCTAACTTGATTGGGGTCAAGAAAGTGGCGGGAGAAAAGGTTGCCCCACCTCCTACCTTATCTAAACTGAATCGAGTGGCGCTCGCTGATTTGCTGCTGGATGCAGATGGCAAGGTGCGGCGAAGCGTGATGTCGGCGTCAGATGGAGCGGGTAAAATTACACTGGGCTTGGGGGCTCGCTTGAGCTTGATGTATCTGGAAACCAAGGGCGTCACTCTGAAGATGATGGATGCCAAAAGAAAGCATTTGGGGTTGGGGAGGGCGGTATTTGTTCCCCTGACTGAGAATGACTGGGGTTATAGAAATGCCGATGTTGGGGGCTACCAGATTTTATTGAACTATCGCGGCACTGAGTCGCGCTTCGATACGGTTTCCATGAGTGAGGTGCTTTCTAATCGTGTCTCGCCGCAGCGGGTCAGGGGTCGCATCGTTTTGATTGGTTCAACAGCAGAGAGCATCAATGACTTGTTTCACACGCCCTACAATGGCAGTCTCATGGCTCCTCCCCAGCTAATGGCCGGTGCAGTGATCCACGCCAATACAATCAGCCAGATTTTGAGTGCGGCACTGGATGGAAGACCGCTGATTCGAGTGTGGCCACAGCTGGGAGAGTGGCTGTGGGTTTTGTGCTGGTCTTTTATTGGCTCCTGGATCGCTTGCGCGTTTCCAGAGTCTAAATTTTTGAGAAAGAAGGCAACCTCTCGATGGACAGTCTTTGCCGCAGTGCTGGCAGCAGGCACTCTCACCGGTGCCGGTTATCTGGCTTTTCTGGGAGGCTGGTGGATTCCAGTGGTTTCCCCTTTACTGGCTCTTGTCGCGTCTGCTATTGTGGTAACAAACTCCTACAATCAGTGGCAGTTACAGCAAGCCAATGAGCAACTGCAGGAGTATTCCCGCACTCTAGAGGTAAAAGTGAGCGAGCGCACCTGGGAATTAGAAGCCGCAAAAGTCCAAGCGGAAGTGGCCAACCGAGCCAAAAGCGAATTTTTGGCCAACATGAGCCACGAACTGCGCACCCCACTCAACGGGATTCTGGGATACGCGCAAATTTTGCAGCGCTCCTCAACTCTGGCGAAATCAGATGTTGATGGTATAGGGATCATTTACCAGTGCGGGTCACACCTGCTAACGTTAATCAATGATATTTTAGACCTGTCGAAAATTGAAGCTGGGAAGCTGGAACTGCACCGGAGTGAGTTTTATTTTCCTTCTTTTTTGACGGGAGTAGCGGAAATTTGCCGGATTCGGGCAGGGGAAAAAGGAATTTCGTTCGCTCAGCAATTCGATTTTCAGCTGCCGGTGGGTATTCAGGCTGATGAAAAGCGGCTGCGGCAAGTGTTGATTAATTTGCTGGGCAATGCGATTAAGTTTACTGACAGGGGCGGGGTGACGTTTAAGGTAAGCTGTTTGGCAGAGGATTCTGTAGCTGCAGTGGGGGATGGGGAGAGGACTGAAGTCCTCACTACAAACTTATCCGCTGCCAAAATCCGGTTTGAAGTGGAAGACACTGGGGTGGGGATGACTCCAGAACAGCTGTCAAAGATTTTTTTGCCTTTCGAGCAGGTGGGGGACAAAAAGAAACAGGCAGAAGGCACCGGCTTGGGATTGGCGATCGCTAAGAAGCTGGTGGAGATGATGGGGAGCGAGCTCAAAGTTGAGAGTGCTTTTGGAAAGGGGAGCCGGTTTTGGCTGGATTTAGAGGTGCCGGTTGCCACCGGCTGGACGCCTGCGGCTGCAGCAGTCCAAAGCGGAAAGATTGCTGGGATTAAGGAGAAAAAGCCGAAAGTTCTGATAGTGGACGATAGCTGGGAAAATCGCTCGGTTCTCGTCAAGATGCTGGAACCGATTGGGTTTTCTTGCTTTGAGGCGGCTAGCGGTCGAGAGGGTTTGGACAAAGCCGCCGAAATTCAGCCCGATGCCATCCTGACTGACCTGGTCATGCCGGAAATGGATGGGTTTGAGATGATTCGGGCATTGAGGCAGTCGCCGCCATTCAAAAATGCGGTTATTATAGTATCATCTGCCAGCGTATTTGAGACTGACAAACAAAACAGTTTGCGGGCGGGGGGGGATGAATTTTTGCCCAAGCCGGTGCAACTGGATGTTCTTCTGGCTCACTTGCAGAAGTATTTGCGGCTGGAGTGGATTTATGAAAAATTAGAGGCACCTCTGGAAGCTGCGCGACCGGCAGTACCGAGACTGCCGATCGCGCCCACAGCCATCGTTGCTCCACCGGCAGAGGAACTTGAGAAGCTGTTTAATTTGGCCCTGAGAGGCAACATCCAAGGGATAGAAAAGGCAGTGGGAGAACTGGAGCAGCTGGATGCCAAGTTCGCGCCTTTTGCCACCGATATCCGGCAGTTAGCGGAGGGCTTTCAGGTCAAGAAAATCAGGGAGTTTATCAATTCTTTTAGGTGTGATAACCCATGAATCAGATGAATATTGATGAGGCCACTATCTTGCTCGTGGATGACAGCCCGACCAATCTGAAAGTGCTGACTGGGGCGATTACCTCTTGCGGCTGGGAAATTTTGGTAGCCACCGAGGGGGAAACGGCTCTGGAGCTGGCGGAATATGCCAAACCTGACTTGGTATTATTAGATGTGATGATGCCGGGAATCGATGGGTTTGAAACTTGCTGCCGGCTGAAGGCCAACCCGGAAACCTGCGACATCCCGGTGATTTTTATGACCGCCCTTTCTGACACGGTTGATAAGGTGAAAGGTCTTTCACTAGGAGCGGTTGATTATATCACAAAGCCATTTCAGCAAGAAGAGGTGATAGCCAGGGTGAGGCTGCACCTGAGACTGAGTTTCTTAACAAAAGAATACGCTCAGCAAAATTCGTTATTGAAACAGGAAATTTCTGAGCGGTGCGCAGCAGAAGCGGCGTTGCAGCAGCTGACTGCTGAGTTGGAGCGGCGGGTGAAGGAGCGCACGGCTGAACTGCAAAGCGCTTGGGAGCGCCTGCAGCAGGCTCAAATTCAGTTGGTGCAAACTGAGAAAATGTCCGCACTCGGTCAGTTAGTTGCCGGTGTCGCCCACGAAATTAACAATCCGGTTGGCTCTCTCGCTGGCAATCTCAACTACATAGAAATTTACGCAAACAGCCTGCTCGAACTCTTAAATCTTTACAGAAAGCAGTTTCCTGATGCCGGGGCGGAAATTGAGTCAAAAATCGAGGATATTGACCTAGAGTTTTTGACGGTGGACTTGTCCCAACTCCTAAATTCCATGAAAGCGGGAACAGAGCGCCTCCGCAACATCAGCACTTCTCTTAGGGTTTTCTCGCGAGCGGATACCGCCGCTCCAGTAGCTTTCAACATTCACGACGGCATCGACAGCACCCTGCTGATTTTAAAACACCGGCTGAAAGCCAACAAAACACGCCCAGATATTAAAATTATAACTGAATATGGCGATTGGCCAATGGTTGAGTGCTACCCCGGACAGATCAACCAGGTATTTATGAACCTAATCGCCAATGCCATTGACGCCTTTGATGAGTTGTCTCAGGGTTCTTCTTTTGATGAACTCATGGCTCGCCCCAATACGATTACCATCCGCACCGGCTTGAATTCCGACGGCACTCACGCTATCATTTCTGTCAAAGATAATGGCCCGGGAATGTCCTGTGAGGTAAAAGACCGGGCGTTTGACCACTTCTTCACGACTAAAACCGTAGGGTTTGGCACTGGACTGGGGCTATATATTTCCCGCCAGATTGTGGAGGAAAAACACCAGGGGGCGCTGCGCTGTATTTCCGCACCGGGAGAGGGAGCGGAATTCATCATTGAGCTGCCGGTATGCGCACCCCCAAACGGTGCGGAATCGAGTTCCGAATCAAAGGAAAATACAGGCCGGTGCGCCTTGATTCCCATCGGCATCATCCCCGTTTGGCCAAAATGCTAAACCCGAAGTAGGGTGCGAACCGCGAGAGTACGGCACCCTATAGCTTAAACTTAATAATGAACCGCCAAGACGCCAAGAACGCCAAGAGGAATCTTCTTGGCGTCCTACCCTGCGGGAAGCCGCTGCCGCGTCTATGGCGTCCTTGGCGGTTGATTATAAGATTAATCAATCTTATGTTACATCATGAACGGTTGCATCTGTTTTGTATACATACCCTTGTAGGGGCGGGTTCAGCCGAGATATTTCTGGCACAGGGTTTAATATGAATAAACCCGCCCCCCACCTCGCACCAATGGTGCTACCGGACATTATATTATATCATGAACGGTTGCGACGGCATTGTAGAGAGACGCGATAAATCGCGTCTCTA
>CAZJNL010000340.1:0-5972 GCA_964546515.1 uncultured Oscillatoria sp. | reverse complement strand
GGCGACCGTTATCAATCAGGGCGTCCACCGCTTCTTGCAGCATCCGCTTTTCGTTGCGGATGATAATCTCGGGGGCCAAGATTTCCTGCAACCGCGCTAAGCGATTGTTGCGGTTAATCACCCGCCGGTAGAGGTCGTTGAGGTCAGAGGTGGCGAAGCGACCGCCATCAAGCTGCACCATCGGGCGCAAGTCCGGCGGAATCACCGGAATCACCGACAGCACCATCCAATCCGGTTGGGAGCCGGTGGCGACGAAGTTGTCAATCACCCGCAGCCGCTTAATTAGCTTGGCCCGCTTCTGCCCTTTGGCATTGGCAATGTCCTCCCGCAGAGATTCCGCTTCTCCTTCCAGGTCGATATCTTGCAACAGGCGCTGCAGCGCTTCCGCGCCAATCCCCACCTCTATGCCTTGCAGCTCAGAATCTTCGCTGTAAATCTGATCCTCAATTTCCATCCACTGATCTTCGGTCAGCAGCTGTTTGTACTGCAGGCTTTCGTGGTTCCCAGGGGCCAGAACCACATAAGCGTTGAAATAGACAATTTGCTCCACATCCCGCAGCGGCATATCCAGGAGGATTGCCATATAGCTGGGAATGCCTTTGAGATACCACACGTGAGCCACCGGCGCAGCAAGTTTAATGTATCCCATGCGATGCCGGCGCACTCGCGATTCTGTCACCTCCACTCCGCATCGTTCGCAAACAATACCACGATGGCGAACACGTTTATACTTCCCACAATGGCATTCCCAATCTTTTGCAGGCCCGAAAATTCGCTCACAAAACAACCCATCCATTTCGGGTTTTAAAGTCCGGTAGTTAATTGTTTCAGGCTTTAAAACTTCGCCGGTAACCTGACCATTAGGCAGTGTGCGTTCCCCCCATTGTCGGATTCTGTCTGGACTAGCCAATCCGATTTTCACATAGTCAAAGCGTTGCTCGATTTTTGCCATTTATATTTCTCCTTTATTGAAAAGAGTAACAATTTTCACTGTTAGCATCTCCGATCTCTCTGCTATCTTTTCTGACCGTTGCGGGATGACTCCATTCTTAATAAAGTTACAGCTCTTTGTAGGTCGCACCTCTTTTTATGTCGTAGATTACATTTCCTGACACTCTCAAATCGCGAGCTATATCGGCCATGCGATCGCCTCTCTTCAGACGGCTGCGCACAAGCATGAACCTGCTCCCCAGTCAACTTGCGTTCTTTATATCCTCCCGTTACAGGGGCAGGAACGATAGCGCCTTCCACCTTCCAAGTCTTGTGATATTTAATGTCGTGAATAGTCTGGCGACCCACACCTTATTCTTCAGCTAAATCCTTCATTCTTGCTCCGGCGTCCAGCTTCCTCCTAATTTCCTGAACTTTATCCCAATTTAATTTGGCATTTCCAAGGGGATGACTTTTCCCTTGAGTGCGCCCCTTATTAGAAGCATCTAACAAATTTTGTGACCGAGTTCCTGGCCACAGATGATCTGGATTAATACAGCTTGGGTTGTCGCAAGTGTGACAAGCATCAATATTATAAGGAAGGTTATATCCAACCTTGGCTGCCAATACAGCTCTCGATACTGTTCCCTGTTTTCCATCATGTGTCCAGTACTTGCCATAACCTTTACCGTCTTTTGCCCCCAGAAAAATGATACAGCCATTGTCTTGAATCTCTCCCAAAAAACCAGGGTTTACGGTAGTCCAGTTCTCAGGAATATTTGCCTTGACTATCTTGGTTATAGTCTCCTGGTTTACCCCCTACTCTCTAGCCAGTTGTCTCTTACTAATTTTCCCGGCATACTTTGCCTGAATTTACCGAAGTTTGTGGACAGTCAACTTGCCGCTACCAGGAAGACTTTGACGCCGAGAGGTTTTCCGACCGCGCTCTATCATCTGGCGGGTATTATCAGCAGCAGTTACCGGCACTAAATGTTCTGGATTAATACAGCTAGGGTTATCGCAAGTATGGCAAGCCAGATAACCCGATTCTAGAAATCCTGGGACTTTGGACTCAAGGACTAATCGATGTACTAATACCGCTTTGCCATCCATCCAAATTCGCCCGTAACCGTTTCCCAGCTTATTGCCTTGCCAGATGATACAACCGGCATCATTTAAAACGCCTGTCAGTCCAGGGGCGACTGTGACAAAATGAAGAGACATATCAACGTATTCCTGTAAATTCTGGACGTTGGTTTGAATCTCGCGGTGTTTGCGCACCGTGGAGATTACTTCATTATCCCATTTTTTCCCCGCCGCTGTCTAGAGACGCGACATGTCGCAGAAGCCACATGTCGCGTCCCCACATTATCAGCCCGAAGCGCAACTATTCGTCGCCCTCGTCAAAGTCCCGAGACAGCGACTCATAAGTTGGCCGCGAAGGAGCCCGGCGAGTGGACACATCAGCCATCAAATCGACCTCCACATCGCGACTCGTGCCGTCCTCCTTAGTTTCCACCTTGTGAACCGCAATATCCAAACACAGGGACTGCAACTCGCGCATCAGCACCTTAAAAGACTCAGGCGTTCCCGGACGGGGAATCGTCTTCCCCTTAACAATCGCATTCAGCGCCTCATTGCGCCCCTGCATATCATCCGACTTAACCGTCAGCAGTTCTTGCAGCGTGTACGCCGCGCCAAACGCCTCCAGGGCCCATACTTCCATCTCCCCGAACCGCTGGCCACCCTGTTGCGCCTTGCCGCCCAAAGGCTGCTGCGTCACCAGAGAGTATGGCCCCGTCGAGCGAGCGTGGATCTTGTCGTCCACCAAGTGAACCAGCTTCAGCATGTAGGCTTTCCCCACCGTAACTGGCCGGTCAAACGCTTCCCCCGTCCGCCCGTCATACACCAGGGTTTTACCGGCATTTTCCGGGTCAAACAGCCAGTTCTTGCCAGTTTTCTCCCCCGCTTCTTGCAGCTTGTAATGCACCGTCTCCCGCGACTTCTCGGCCCCGTGCATTTCATCAAAAGGCGTGATCTTGAACCGGACATCCATATTTTCAGCCGCCCACCCCAGAAGGCACTCAAAAATCTGGCCGACATTCATCCGCGAGGGCACCCCTAGCGGGTTGAGCACGATGTCCACCGACCTGCCGTCCGGCAGGAAAGGCATGTCCTCCTGCGGCAGAATCCGGGAAATAATGCCCTTATTCCCGTGCCGGCCTGCCATCTTGTCGCCCACCTGGATCTTCCGCTTCTGGGCCACATAGACGCGCACCACCATATTCGCTCCCGGCGGCAGTTCATCGCCTTGCTCGCGGGTGAACACGCGCACGTCCACGACGCGCCCCTTCTCGCCATTCGGCACTCGCAGGGAGTTGTCGCGCACGTCCCGCGCCTTTTCCCCGAAAATGGCCCGAAGCAGCTTCTCTTCAGGCGGCTGGTCGGATTCCCCTTTAGGAGTCACCTTGCCCACCAAGATGTCGCCGGACTCCACCCAAGCCCCAATCCGGATGATGCCGCTTTCATCCAGCTGGCGCAGGGCGTCTTCACCCACGTTGGGAATTTCCCGCGTAATTTCCTCGGGGCCGAGCTTGGTTTGCCGCGCCTCAATCTCGTACTTTTCAATGTGAATCGACGTGTAAACGTCATCGTAGACCAGGCGCTCGTTGATCAGGATGGCATCCTCGTAATTGTAGCCCTCCCAGGGCATGTAGGCCACCAGGATATTCTGACCGAGGGCGATTTCTCCCCCTTCGGTTGCGGAACCATCTGCGAGCACCTGACCGGCAACTACCTCATCCCCTTCCGACACCAGGGGGCGCTGGTTCAAGCAGGTGTCCTGGTTGGAGCGCTGGTACTTCTGCAGCTCGTATTCGATATCTTGGGGCGCAGCCGGCCCTCCTGGCTCCCCTGGCTGTGGGCTGCCGTCTGGCGCAGAGCTTGGTGGGACGGCAGGACGGACGCGAATGCGCTCCGCATCGACGTACACCACTTCCCCGTCGGTGCGCGACACGATCACCATCCCGGAGTCCCGCGCCGCTTGCGCTTCCAGGCCTGTGCCCACCAGGGGGCGTTCTGGCTTCAGCAGGGGCACAGCTTGCCGCTGCATGTTTGACCCCATCAGGGCCCGGTTGGCGTCGTCATGTTCCAAAAAGGGAATCAGAGAAGTAGCGACGGAGATAATCTGCACCGGCGAAATCGCCACATAGTCCACCTGCTCCGGCGTCGTGGTGGTGAAGTCCTGCCGGTAGCGCACCGGCACGGTGTCGCCCTGGATCTTCCCGTTTTCATCCATCGAGATGTCGCCGGGAGCCACCCGCAGGTCATCTTCCTCGTCTGCCGTCATGAACACCGGCGGGCGGTCCCGCAGCACCCGCCCGTTTTCCACCGGATAGAAAGGCGTCTCGATAAACCCGTAGGCGTTCACCCGGGCGTGGGTGGCCAGAGAGCCGATCAAGCCCGCATTTGGCCCTTCTGGCGTCTCAATCGGACACACCCGCCCGTAGTGGGAGGGGTGGATATCCCGCACGGCAAAACCGGCCCGCTCCCGCGTCAGCCCGCCCGGTCCGAGGGCGGAGAGCCGCCGCTTGTGGGTCAGTTCTGCCAGGGGGTTAGTCTGGTCCATAAACTGGGACAGCTGCGACGAGCCAAAAAACTCTTTGATCGCCGCCACCAGAGGTTTAGGGTTAACCAGCGATGCCGGTGTCAGGGTTTCCGAGTCCGAAACCGTCATCCGCTCCCGGATAATCCGCTCCAGCCGGTTCAGCCCGACGCGCACTTGGTTTTGCAGCAGTTCCCCAACCGAGCGCACGCGCCTGTTGCCCAGGTGGTCGATGTCGTCGGTGCTGCCGGTGTCGAACTCCAGGTTGATCAGGTAGTCCACTGCCGCCAAGATATCTTGGGGGGTGAGCACCCGCAACGTGTCCGGTACGTTGAGTCTCAGCTTTTTGTTGAGCTTGTACCGGCCCACGCGACCGAGGTCGTAGCGTTTGGCGTCGAAGAAGCGGGAGTCGAGCAGCTGCTGTCCGCCGGAGACTGTGGGTGGCTCTCCGGGGCGCAGCTTGCGGTATAGCTCCATGAGGGCTTCTTCTTCGCTGAACTGGCCTTCTTTTTCGATGGTTTTTTGGAAGTATTCCGGGTGGCGCAGGGCGTCTAATATTTCGCTGTCCGTCAGTCCCAGGGCTTTTAGCAGCACTTGCGCTGACAGTTTGCGGGTTTTGTCGATCCGCACCCAGACCAGGTCGTTTTTGTCTGTTTCAAATTTCAGCCACGCGCCCCGGTTGGGGATGAGGCTGGCGTTGTAGGTGCGGCGTCCGTTTTTGTCGGTTTCCGACTTGTAGTAAACTCCCGGAGAGCGCACGATTTGGTTGACGATCACTCGCTCGGCACCGTTGATAATGAACGTGCCCCGGTCTGTCATCAGGGGCAGGTCGCCGATGAAGACTTCTTGCTCTTTTATTGTCCCGTCTTCTTTGTTGATCAGGCGAGTGGGCACATACATTTGCACCGCGTAGGTGCTGTCCCGCCGCTTTGCTTCATCGACGCCGTATTTGGGGCGCTTGAGCTTGTAGTCTTTGCCGAGAAAGTGCAGCTCTAGCTTGCCGGTGTAGTCGGTTATCGGCGAAAAGCTGCTGAGCTCTTCTATCAGTCCCTCTTCCAAAAACCAGCGAAAGCTAGCCCGCTGGATCTCCACGAGGTCTGGTAAGGTAAAGGACGGTGTCGTGTAAGTCTGATTAGTCATGCCTCTCCAGGAAACGGGTAAGCGTTGAGCGCGAACTCCCTATTTTACCTGACATACGCAGCTATGTCAATAGCCAAAAAAGGACGTCAGCCACGCTCCGCCAGCCTGGCGGCTGATGGCTGGTGGCTGGGGCGTCACAAGCGGTCAAATTCGTTGTTTTTCAGGAACTTCAGGGGGCTTTTCAACTCTTGCGGGCTTATTATTTGCGCCTTAACTGCGTTCATTTATCTTCCCGCCCACAAACTCCCGGCACAGCGCAGGTGAGCGGGGGTGGCAAGGCGGGGCAGGGATTGAGCCT
>CAZJNL010000339.1:0-5982 GCA_964546515.1 uncultured Oscillatoria sp. | reverse complement strand
GCGAAGCATTTGCGAAGGTCGATATCGGGCGCGGTAGTAAAGATCCGAACGCAAATGCTTCGCCCCTACATTGGATCTGTAGGGGCGAAGCATGAGCGCGAGGATATTTGCAATCAGTGAAAGGATAACATAGCTGCTGACGCAGCCGCTGCGCTAACGCTCATGCTTCGCCCTCACGCCTGTGCTCCTTACAGACAACCTCTAAAAAACCTACCCCCGAAAGCCTGGGGGGTGAGGGGATGACAGAAGTGACATACAGCATGCTAGGAACTCAGGTTAACTTCTCAAGCAAGGTTGTGGCAATCGCCTCCAGAGATAGCACCTCCACAGCGGCATCCAACTCCACAGCAGCCTTGGGCATCCCGTAGATAGTGCAACTCTCTTTATTTTGAGCGATCGTATGCCAGCCTTGCAATCGCAAAGCCCTCAATCCAAGAGCGCCATCCCGACCCATGCCGGTGAGCAGAATAGCAGTCCCCTTGCCTTTCCAGTTTTCGGCGAGACTCTTGAAAAACACGTCAACAGACGGACGGTAGGGGTAGCTGACAGGATTTTTGGTGTAACCAAACGTTAAATCGGGTTTTAAGTAGAGATGATCGTTAGTCCCCGCCACCAAAACCGTGCCTTTGCGCAGGCGATCGCCGGCAGTAGCTAACCGAACCGGCAGTGCTGTTTGCTGTGCCAACCACTCAATAAACCCACTCGAAAAATGACCGCCAACGTGCTGGACAATGACGAGCGCAGCGCCAAAACCGGCAGGTAGCTGGGACAGGATCGCCGCCAGCGCTTTCGGTCCCCCCGTAGACGACCCAATCGCCACTAATGGTAGTGTAAACGAAGGTTCGTACCGGCGCTCTAATTTAGCGTAGCGAGAGGCAAACTTACCTTTGCTGCCGGTGGGAGCAGGTTTCAGCAATTTGCGAATCCTAGCAATTTTAGCCAGTAGCTTGCTAGCCATTTCAGCACTGCCGTCGGCACCCAAAACCGGCGTGTCAACCGCATCCAGCGCTCCGTACCCCAGCGCTTCATAGACTTGAGACATATTTGTCTCAGTGCAAGCCGTCACGATCAGAATCGCGCAGGGATAGCATTTCATAATGTGCTGAGTTGCCTCCACCCCATCCATCACCGGCATCAGCAAATCCATGAGGATTAAATCGGGAGGCTCTCTATGGCACTTAGCAACAGCTTCCGCCCCATCGCGAGCCGTCCAAACCACCTGACAGTCGGGCACAGCCTGTAGGACACGTCGCAGTGCCGCTAAAGCGCTCGTCATGTCGTTAACGATTGCAATTTTCATACTTAACGACCTATTAAATCAGCGACCGCATTAATCATAGTTTCGTCCTGAAAACTGCTCTTTGTCAAGTAGTAATCAGCGCCAGCCTCCAACCCCTGAATGCGGTCTTCTTCCCGGTCGCGGTAGGAGACGACAATCACCGGCACATAATGCAAGCGCGGATGGCTCTTCATTTGCCGGATCAGTTCAATTCCATTCATGCGCGGCATGTCAACGTCAGTAATCACCAAGTCATAGTCCTTGGTGCGAACCGCATTCCATCCCTCCACACCGTTGACGGCAATATCCACATAGTAGCCCCGATTTTCCAACAACTTGCGCTCCATTTCCCGCACCGTGATCGAATCATCAACAACCAGAATCCTCTTGCGCTTGTCTGCGATTTCTCGCTCGCTTTGAACATTCACCTTGGCCAGCCGGCCCCCTTTAAGGATAGCATCCATTGAGCGCACCATGTCCGACACATCCAGAATCAGAACCGGCGTTCCATCTCCCAGCAAAGCAGTCGCGCTGATATCGGGAACTTTGCCCAAGCGCGGATCTAGCGGTCTGACCACTAAATCGCGCTCGCCGAGAAACTTTTCCACCGTCAAACCATAGGTGCTGTCTCGCTCGCTAATCACCACGACAGCAACTGACCCTTGCTTGGGAGCCGGCAGTTCTAAAACCTGATGGGCAGCAATCAGCCCAATATTCTGCTCGTTCATTGTGAAATATTGGCGATTTTCCACATCGAAAATATCCTCCCGAAACAAAGTAACAATCTGGTCAATCCGCGCCAGTGGGATTGCGTAAGGTTTCCCAGAAATTTCAACCAATAGCGTGCGAACAACCGACAGAGTTAGCGGCAGTTGAAAGTGGAAACTCATCCCTTTTCCTGGCGGGGAAATCGCCCTGACCGTTCCTCCCACCTCCTGGGCCATACTTTGCGCGATATCGAGTCCCACTCCCCGCCCTGAGATTTCTGTCACCTGTTTGGCTGTGGAAAATCCGGGTAAAAATAGAAACTCCATCAACTCCCCATCGGTGAGTTTAGCCGCCATGTCAGCAGTTACTAAGTTTTGGCTGACGATCTTCTGGCGCAACTGCTCTCGATCGATCCCTCGCCCGTCGTCGGCAACGGTAATCGCCAGCATTCCGCCCCGGTGAAAAGCTTCCAGACGAATCGTGCCTTCCGGTGGTTTTCCGGCTGCAATTCGCTCTTCGGGCAGTTCAAGTCCGTGGTCAACGGAATTGCGGAGAATGTGGGTCAGAGGGGCTTCCAACTTCTTGAGAATGTCGCGATCTACCGGCGTTGACTTCCCACTAATTTCTAACTTGACTTGCTTGTTCAGCTTGCGGGCCAAATCGCGAATCATGCGGGGAAAACCCTGTATGCCGTCCGCAAATGGGCGCATGTGGGAACTAATCACCTCCCGGTAGAGCCGGTCGGACAAATTCGCAGTCCGGCGGGCATATAACTCCAGTTCATCTATGCGAGCGCCCAGCAGCTGAACGCACTCCTGTTCGTAGAGCCGCGCTTGTTCTAAGTATTCCTTTCCCTCTAGGCGCTCCAAATTGTGGTCAAAGGCATCCTGCAACTGTTCTAGCGTTCTGGAAAGTTCGCGCATGCGGGATTTCAAGGACATCATTGAATCGGCAAACGGTTGCAACCAGTTCGCTTCAATTAATGACTCCCCGGCTAACCCCATGATGCGGTTCAAATTATCCGCACTGACTCGCACCACTCGGTCTTGACCTGCGATTTTTTCCGAGGCTGGACTCGATTTTTTGGATCGCTGCGGACGCTTCCTATCCTGCGGGGGTGCCGGGGCGGGAGACGGGCTGCTGGCGGCTGTTATTTCAGGAATTAATTCGGGGCTAACTTGCCTGGAAATTGCCACTGCAGAGGTTGCGGAAACAGCCGGAACTAAAGACGCGGAAGATGCGGGAGTTTCCCGAAGCCCCTCTGCCGGTTTTGCCTTCTCTCTGACGGGTTGGGGTTTTGCTCCGGGGTTCAAAATTGCAGCGATCGCCCCTTGCGTTCCTTCAAAATCAGCTTGATGTTCCGCCAGCCAGCCGGCAAGTTCAGCGTCGCTCACCTGACTGATATTCGCGAGCAAATCCACACCCTGAAGCAGCACGTCCACATCATCGGGATTCAGGGCGATGGTTTTATTTTGCGCGGCGGCAAAACAGTCTTCCATAACGTGAGCTAGGTTGACTGCCACATCCAGCGCCACAATCCGGGCGGCTCCCTTAATGGAGTGAGCCGCCCGCATCAAGGCTTCCAATTCCTGCCCCGATTGAGGTTGGCTCTCCGCAGTGAGCAGTCCGTTATTGAGGATTGTAACTTGCGCCTCCACTTCCAGGCGGAACAAATCCATCATGGAACTGTCCTCCTCACTCAAAACAGGAGCTGGAGTTGAGGGAGGGGCTGCAATTGGGGCGCTTTCTTGACGGGAGCCGGTGAGCGCACTCGCCTCCGGAAAAGAAGCGATTTCTGAACTGACTGCCGGTTGCTGGAAAGCCGGCGCAGGCTCGCTGAACACCTCGACCGCAGGAGCTGATATAATTGCGGACGATGCCGGTTGGGCAACAGCAGGCAACTGAGGAATTGAAATCGTTACCGCACTCTCTCCGACACCCTGAATAGGCGTTGCCGCCGAAGCCGCCCCCCCAGCACTCAGTATGACGGAAATCGTTCTCTGCGCGAGCGTCAGCTCCCAGGTATGGTCAGCCATCCAGCGCTCAAACTCGCCCTCACCCGCAGAGCTCATACCCAAAAGCAAATCGCTGGCGTGGCGCAACATCTCAATCCGCTCCCCCTCCAAAGTAACAGTCCCGTTCAGAGCTGCAATAAAACACTCCTTCATCAGCTGCACCAAGTTGGAGGCAGCCTCCATTTCTACAAGTTGGCAGCTTCCCCAGAGCGAATGGACTGCTTGTACGGCTCGGTCGAGTTCAGTCGCTGCGACTGGCTGCGTTCTGAGCGCCTGCAGACATTGTTTGATGGTGGCAACCTGAGTTTCAACTTCCTGGCGAAACAGTTCCAGAATCGTGTAATCGCTCATATCCGCTTCCCAATCTGCTACAATATTTTATCAGTGAGGGTGTAGAACAGCAATTCGCAGTCGAGATAATTGACTTTCTTGCCCTCCCAGTAAACAATCCCTTGGGTGTACCCTTCCTCGGCTTTGGTAATCACAACGGGTGCCGGTTGTAACTCCTTGAGGTGAAACCGGAAAATCCCGTGCACTTCATCAACGGGAAAAACCCACTTGTCCTCTCCTTGTCCCGCCACGATCATGCGTTTTAGATCCAGCCGGTTGAGTGTGCGGGAAGTCTCCTCAGTTGATTTTATATTCAAAAGATGACTCAGAGAAGCGCAGAGTAACGTTTCCCCGCGAATGTTGACCAACCCCAAAAATAACTCGTTGCTCCGGTGAGGCAGGGGTTGAATGACGCAAGGATGGGTAACTTCTTGCAGCATCCGCACCGGCAGCGCCAATCTCTCATTCCCCAGTCGAAAGATAATGATAGAAATCGCCTCCGCTGTGCGGATGATGGCTTCATTCGCTTCAGTTATATCCTGACCGGCAGGCGTTTCTCCCAGAATCCCGAGCCACTCTTCCAGATAATCCCGCGTTGGTTCCCGTTCCAGCAAACTATCCCCCACTGCGGCATAGACTGGACATTCATGGCAGTGGATTACGGTTGGTAATTGACTGCAGGAGCGATCCCCCATCACGCCTATCTGATTCCAGCAATCATTAAAGATGGGGCGCTCGCTTCCAAGGTTTTCTTCATTCATAGCGTTTCTCATATCAGTGCGGTACATTTTTCGCTTCCTCGCTCATCCCGGACTTCGAGACGCGATAAATCGCGTACAAGAGAAAGGATTGGTTTGTCCCTCGTTCCCTCGTTCCCAGGCGGGAGCCTGGGAACACCGTACCAGAGGATCTGCCTCGTTTTCAACGCGGGAAACCTAATTTTGCACCTTAAATTTAGAAATTTCTTCCCGCAACGAACGGGCGGCATCGTCCAATTGCTCCAAGGCGCTATTGGTTTCCCGCAAGGCATCCACTGTTTGCTGGGAAGCCTCAGTTAATTGCTCCATTGCTTCGCTGATTTGTTGTGCCGCCTGAGATTGCTCCTCCATACTTTGACCGACCTGCTCAAACTGAGGGGGCAAACTTTGCACTTGATTGATAACTTTACCAATTTGGTGACTGATCTTGTTCACCCGCCCCACACTATCCGTTACCGATTTGTTGAATTTATCCATTTCCATCACCCCCACCGACACCGCCGATTGCATGTCTTTGACAATTTGCTCAATTTCCAAAGTGGCCACAGCAGTCTGGTTGGCCAGCCGGCGGATCTCTCGCGCCACCACCGCAAAGCCGGCACCGTACTCTCCAGCTTTTTCCGCTTCAATCGCCGCATTCAGCGACAGGATACTGGTTTGATCCGCAACTTTCGTAATCGTCACCACCACATTATTAATGTTGGCGGCTTTTTTATTCATCACTCCCAATTTAGACGTGATAGAGTTCGTCGCTTCTGTGAGCTGTCGCATAGTGTTTTCCATTTCTTCCAGTTCGTCTCGGCTGTTGCTGGCTCCCGCAGCCGTGTTCTGAGTCATGGTGGCGACTTGCTCCATCATTTTCACTAACTTTTGGGAGGTGCGGGCAATTTCC
>CAZJNL010000338.1:0-5982 GCA_964546515.1 uncultured Oscillatoria sp. | reverse complement strand
CTCCCCAAACTCAATCCCGCCGAAAGTGAGAGAGCCATAGGTTCCCAAAACCGTGTCCGGAGAAAACACCCCCGATTCCAAACCGGCAGTAGTGGTGACAATCTTAAACGTACTCGCCGGCGGAAATCCTTGGATAGCGCGGTTGACAAAGGGGTGGTCTTCACTTTGCAGTTCTTCCCAAGTTGACTCAGAAATTCGCGTGGAAAAGATATTCGGGTCGAAACCGGGGCGGCTCACCATCGCTAACACCTCGCCAGTGTTCGGGTTGATCGCCACGATCGCGCCTTGATGGTAGCCGAGGGCGGCTTCTGCTGCGTTTTGCAAGTCTAAATCCAGGGTTAAGTGTATGTCCCGACCCCCCTTAGCCGACTTTTCACCCAGCACTCGCAGGATCTCACCGCTGCTGTCAACTTCAACCTGCTTCCCTCCCCATTCGCCGTGCAATTCCCTGTCGAAAGCTTGCTCAACCCCCATCTTCCCGATGATATCGCCCATGCGGTAACCTTGCTCTTTGAGCCGGTCTAAATCGTCATAATCCGCTTCGCCGGTGTAGCCGAGCACGTGCGCCGCCACACCGCCGTTGGGGTAAACCCGCACCCCTTCCACATCCACTGTCACCCCCTTGAGATCGTGGCTGTTTTCTTGCAGGGCTGTGACCAGGGGAAGACTGATATTGCGGGCCACCCGCACCGGCTCCGCCGAGCCATAGCGGGCTTCCAGGCGCTTGTGCAGTTCTGATTCCGGGATCTCCAGGATTTGCGAGAGGCGCTTCAGGGTAGCTGGCCACTCTGTCTTTTTCTGCACCCAGGGCGACAGAAATACCGAGTGGGACAGGCGGCTGGTGGCCAAAATTCTGCCCTTGCGGTCAAAAATATTGCCCCGTGCCGGTTGCGCGGGGATGACGCGAACCCGGTTTTCGTCTGCCAGCAGCCGGTTGCGCGTTCCCTCAAGGAGCTGCAGGTAGGCAAGTCGAGCGCCAAGGGCGCAGAGCATCGTGACGGTTACCCCCACCATTAGAAGGAAGGACTGGGAAGGTTTTCCCACTGTACGGTTGGAGAGGTGACGCCCTGTTAAGGGAGAGTGAATCACAGTCATAGAACGGTGGATCAGCAATGACAAATGTTGCTCTCAATAGGATATACTTGAGAGGGCAGCGGAAACTCACGATCGCAGTTTTCTTAAAAGTTCTGGCGCTAGATCGTAAAAAATTATGTGTCCTGGGGCGCATTAGGCTGTAAAATGCAGAAATTTTATCCCCTTCTTTTGGGCGCAAGTGTGGATTTGTGGCTGCTTACTTAAGCGGGGACAGTTTGTAGAATCATCTCTAAGGAAGAACGAACAAAAGTTCTCCCTTGCTTCCTCGCTCCCCCTCTCCCTCTCCCCCCCTCTCCCCTGCGCCCCTGAAGCCTCTCGCCCCTCACCCCAAAAAAACCCACTCTTGAAAGGCTCGCCGCAGGGGGCGCTATAACGCGCCAAGTCAGCCGGCAGTCTCAGCTCAGCCGCACTTAAGGAAGTCCGCCAAGTTTGCAGCGATTGCCCACCGGCAATTCAATCCCGCCAAGCAGAAGCGTTGATTCTAGAGTGCCGGCTCTCGGATTCGATCGCCCGCGCCCACAGCCTGACATGATTTGTGAGCACCGCCGGTGGCGAGAAACCCGGTTTCTTTGAGAAACCGGGTTTCTACCTTTTCACAACTCAAGTATAAACGCTATAGCTTATGGTTGCAACTCTTGCAACTGTTGCATGTGTTGCGGGCACAAAGTAACCACAGCTGCTGCTATCACTTTTCCCGAATACGAGGCTCTGGCTTCTAATTGCTCTTGCGGCACTCCTTGCGATGAGATTGACTGGGCAACTTTAGTGGCATAATCTCTAATTGAAACACCAGAATCAAGAGACTTGCAGGTATCGCTTGCGAATTGCGTGGCTTTAGCGTTACCCAATTGACTGTACACTTCCGCTTCCGCCGGCGTCAGCAGTGCCGGTAATATCTCTTCAAATTTCTGGGCTCTCGCCGGGATAGCTGTCAACAGTATTATTGCGGAACTCAGACCGATAAGCGATTGTTTGAACATAGGATTTAGCCTCATCAATATATATATTCTAACTTCTCCGTTTTCTAGGGGGGATTGGGCGTTATATTAAATCCGGTGAATTGCTTTAATATTACTTAACACCCTAACCCCCTTCCCTGGGAGAGAAGGGGGTATAGAAACAGGTAATTTGTATTTAGTAATCCTCCGGATACTTTATCGGTAAAGCGACGCGCTGTTTGCCAGCCCACCTACTGCCGGTTGGCCACTCTGGCACCGGCAGGCCAATTCTACGCCTTCACCTCCTGGAATCCAGCACCCTTGTACTAGAGGCGATCTCCACTGTTTTTGTTTCAGATGCCGGTGGGTATATTGCCGGTTGAACCCAGGGCTAGGGCTTAGAGATGCCGGTGGCTGAGCCCACCTGCGCGGGTTAGCGCTGCGCTTAAGCGCCGGGAGAGCGCTTTGCTGCTTTTCCAAGCCATTGGGCGAAATCTGCGACAGAGTTCGATACAATATCGACATGTAAGAAAGCTGCCGATGGTATAGTCGGCTTCGCGGGTTAGCCCTCTCGGCTTTTCCAAGGCATTTGGCGAAATTTGCGACAGAGTGCAATACAATATCGACATGTAACAAAGCTGCCGGTGGCTGATGCAGTATAATCAAGCTTGACCGGGAGGAGACTGAATGAGTGTTAACGCCAAGGAGGACGTGCAGGCTGTGACAGATAAGAAAACAAAAAACGTGGAAATCCCTGACGAAGACAACTTCGCCTACATTGACAGTGGCACCGGCATAGAGGAGGAAACCGAGGCAGAGGACACTGATAAAGAAGAAAGCATCACCGAACCGTTCAATCCCGCCCTAATTCGGATCGACACTAGGACGATGACAATCGACTTGCTACTCAAAAGAATTAGCGAATGTGAACTGGACTTAACGCCAACTTTTCAGCGAAAGAGTGGCCTTTGGAAGCCGAAAGAAAAAAGCCGACTGATAGAATCTCTTCTGATTCGCATCCCGCTTCCAGCCTTCTACAAGGATGCAACCAATGACGAGAGATGGCTGGTTGTGGACGGGCAGCAACGACTTACAACAATGAAGCGATTTGTGCTTGATAAGGATCTCAAGCTATGCGATCTGGAGTTTCTCAAGGATCTGGAGGGCAAAACTTACAATGAACTGCCACGTAATTTACAGCGCCGAATCCAGGAAACCCAGGTCACCGTATATCTCATTGAGAAAGGGACACCACATCAACTCAAATTTAATATATTCAAGCGCATCAATACGGGGGGTTTGCCCCTCTCACCGCAAGAAATCCGCCACGCACTCTATCAGGGAAAGGCCACTGAAATTGTTGCGATACTCGCTGACTCTGACGAGTTCAAGAAAGCAACAGGTAACAGCCTTCGTCGCGATTACCGAATGGAAGACCGTGAGTTTGGGCTTCGATTTTTAGCCTTTACAATTACTCACTATACTGAATACAAAATTCAGGATTTTGATGAGTTTTTTAATGAGACAATGGCCGCTCTAAATAAAATGTCTGACCGGCAATTGCAGGAACTTGACCGGGGATTCAGGCGGGCGATGATGGCAGCGTTTGAAATTTTCGGAAAATATGCTTTTCGCAAGCGCTATCAAGCGAATGCAAAGATGTATCCAATTAACAAAGCATTATTCGAGGTTTGGTCAGTTTGCCTGAATCAACTTAGTGACGAACAGCTTCAGCTACTAAAAGAGAGAAAGGATGAGGTGAATAAGAAATTCATGCAACTCATGAATAATAGCGATTTCAATAAAGCGGTTTCGGAGAGTACCGGACAGATTAAAAATGTACAGCGGCGATTTAGTGCCATCGAGCAACTCATCAAAGAGGTATTATCATGATTCAATCACTGCGATTGCAAAACTTCAAACCTTTTGAAGATCAGTCCCTTCAGTTCAGACCGCTCACTCTGCTTTCTGGACTTAACAGCACCGGCAAATCCTCAGTGCTTCAAGCACTGCTGCTGTTGCGTCAATCTTACCAGCAGGGTTTATTGCCAAACACCGGCTTGGCGCTGAATGGCGACTTGGTTTGTATCGGTACGGCTCAAGATGCTCTTTTCGAGGGGGCAAAAAAGGACTCAATCGGTTTTGATATTGTCTGGGAAAATAACAATGAGGAAAGCTGGCGTTTCAACTACAAGCGAGAGACGGACGTGCTAGCGCTTGCCTCACCCCCAGCTACTCGTGAAGTCTATAAATCAAGCCTTTTCACAGATAACTTCCACTACTTGCAGGCAGAACGTATTGGCTCCCGCACATACTTGGAGATATCGGATTTCCAAGTGCGACAGCACCGGCAACTCGGCACCAGAGGCGAATACACGGCACACTTCCTGGCAATTTATAGGGATGAACATATTCCCAACAGCACCCTGAGCCATCCGCACGCAAACTCACTGAATCTGAGAGAGCAAGTCGAGGCATGGATGGGAGAAGTCAGCCCGGGAACACGCCTCACAATTAACTCCAACCCGGCTTTGGATCTGGTGAGTTTGCAATACTCCTACGGACTCAGCAACAATTACCGCGCCACCAATGTCGGCTTTGGAATTAGCTACACCTTACCCATTGTTGTGGCGGTGCTTGCATCCCCCCCAGGCACATTGCTCTTAATAGAAAACCCAGAAGCCCATCTTCATCCCAAAGGACAATCCCAAATGGGTCAGTTATTGGCAGTTGCAGCGAGCTGCGGCGTTCAGGTTGTGATAGAAACGCATAGCGACCATGTTTTAAATGGGATTCGCCTTGCGGTTCATGGCGGCAAACTTGACCCCAAAGATGTGCAGCTACACTTCTTCCAGCGCCAGGAAAAACAAGCACAAGCTCTCAGTGAGGTAGTGTCGCCCCGCATCTATCGAAACGGACGAATTGACCGATGGCCAGATGGCTTTTTCGATGAGTGGGACAAGAGTTTAGAGGCTTTATTAGAACCGGCGGGAGAATAAAACATGGATCTGGAGATGGTATTGAATGAACTCTCCCTGCAGACTCCCGCTGCTGATATTCCAACAGCACGACAGCGGATGTCAGACTTAATTAGTACGGTACAAAAAGCAACTGTCAGTGGTGTAAAACGGGTACTTCGCACTCACAGAGATGTTAACACCATCGAACTCGCTCCCGGATATCCGGTGGCTTGTTGGCGCAATGATGGGGAGGTAGATCGAGAGGAGCGCAGTTTCTTCAGAACTCTGACAGCAAAAGCTCCCTTTTGGAATGATGTTGCTGAAGAAATTAAAAACGACTTTGATTTATCGCAAGTTTGGCACCAAAAAGAGGAAGCAATAGGACTCGGCTTTGCTTGGGTGAGTGACGCACTCGCGGTTAGCTTGAACTCGGAGGCGCGATGGGATTGCAGCCGGTTAGAGTTGGAAGTCACACGACTTGACGACAGTAAAGAATTAATCGATGAGCGAGTCGAAATTGTTCACGCAAGTCGCAGCAACCATGTGCGAGAACACACGGATTGGATTAAGAAACGTATCCGAATAGCAGTGCGCGACGGAGTGGAACTCTGGAATCGTAAAGATGAGTTATTTCCCAAGCTAATATTCTGCGATTCTGTTGGCGAGCAATTGCAAAGCCTAAGCACCGGCAACCCCATGCTGCAACAGGTTGTGAAACGGCTGTCTGAGCTTGAGCAGTGCTGTAAAAGTTGGACAGTCGGAGCGTTCGATCTAAACAGTCTTCCCAGTAAAGCATCTCCGGAGAGTGATTCAAGACTGAAGCGGTTAAAACAAGAACTAACCTTTAAGTGTCCTGATGGCGAGAATCGTACCTTCAGTTTGCACCTTCGCATGACACCGGCACATTGGCGGCTTCATTTTTATGCCGAATTAGGCCCCGGAAAAATAATCATCGGTTACATTGGCCCTAAACTGCAATAATCGCAACC
>CAZJNL010000337.1:0-5999 GCA_964546515.1 uncultured Oscillatoria sp. | reverse complement strand
CGATTGCCGGTGTCGGCTACTTGCGCTACGAAGACCGAGATGCTATCCCTCAGGCGGCGGATTTCTTGCTGACGGAAGAAAATGTCCACACCGCTGTGGTCTACGGGATTGTCCACGATGAAGATACGGATCTGGAGGTGGTCACCGGCTCTTTGCGCACCCACAAGCTCACCCTCGACCCGGACGAGTTCATTAAAGCAGCTTTTGGCCAGGACGCCTCGGGACGCTTCTTTGGCGGCGGGCGCTCTCAGGCTGGGGGCTTTGAGATTCCGATTGGATTCCTTTCTGGGAGTAACGAAAACAAGGAGTACGCCAAGATGAAGTGGGATGTTTTCGACGCCCAAATTAAGCAAAAGCTCCTTAGGTTAGTCAGCCCCAAAGATGACCCTCACCTCACCGAATAAGTGGGGCGGCGTGAGGGAATTCTTGTAGAGACGCGATTTATCGCGTCTGACGCTCTTGTAGAGATGCGATTTATCGCGTCTGATTCTCTTGTAGAGACGCGATTTATCGCGTCTGACATCGCGTCTTACCCCAGCGGGGGACCTTTTGCTGTTACAAATTTTACAAATTTTCAATTTTCAATGACCGATTGCCAAGAGTAAATAAGCGTTCTGGGAAGAAGCAAGTGGCGACCGCAAAACTGTATTTAATCCGTCACGGAATAGCAGGTCCCCTGCTTGAGGGGGAAAAAGACGAGGAGCGAGGGCTCACGGAGGAGGGCGCTGGCAAAACTAAGCAAGTGGCCAAGAAGCTGCGGGAGCTGGAGATCCGCTTCGATTTGATTTTGAGCAGTCCGCTGGTGCGGGCGCGGCAAACCGCTGAAATTCTGCGGTCTGCCGGTCTGTCGGGCAAAATAGAGGAATCTGCCTATCTGGCACCGGATGGGGATATTAGCAGCTGGCTGGGGACATTAGAAAGGTGGCGCGATGGGGGTGGCAGCAGCTTGGCACTGGTTGGCCACCAACCGGATTTGGGGAACTGGGCGGAAATTTTGGTCTGGGGGGAAGCGCGACAGGGGCTGGTGCTGAAAAAGGCGGGCATCATTGGATTGCTCCTGCCGGATACCGGCACCGCCGCCGGTCGCTGCTCAATGTTCTGGCTGAGTTCGCCCAAGTTGCTGGCGGTGTGACGGGGTATTAAATAATCCTTGCGAAAAAGCAACCGAAGTATAGCTTCTGGTAAGTTAGCCAAAGTAGACACCACAAAAGCAAAGGGTAGAGCAATGACTGTCGCTAACGAAGTCAAGACAGGTTTTGAATTCAAGCCCGGATTGGAAGGTGTTCCCGCTACGATGTCCAGCATCAGCTACGTCGATGGCAAGAAAGGAGTGCTGGAATATCGGGGGATTCCCATCCAAGAGCTCGCAGCAAAAAGCACTTTTCTGGAAACTTCCTATCTGCTGATCTGGGGGGAACTTCCCACCAAGCAAGAACTGGAAGCCTTCGAGCATAAAATCCGCTACCACCGGCGGATTAAGTACCGCATCCGGGACATGATGAAATGCTTTCCGGAAAGCGGCCACCCGATGGACGCCCTGCAAGCTTGTGCGGCTGCCCTCGGTTTGTACTATTCCCGCCGCGCTTTGGATGACCCCGCCTACATCCGGGCAGCAGTGGTGCGGCTGCTGGCCAAAATTCCCACAATGGTGGCGGCTTTCCAACTGATGCGCAAGGGCAACGACCCGGTGCAGCCTCGCGATGACTTGGACTACTCGGCTAACTTCCTGTACATGCTCAAGGAGCAGGAGCCAGACCCCCTGGCGGCTCACGCCTTTGATGTGTGTCTGACGCTGCACGCGGAACACACGATGAATGCTTCCACCTTCTCGGCACGGGTGACGGCTTCCACCCTGACTGACCCTTACGCCGTGATCGCCTCAGCAGTGGGGACTTTGGCTGGCCCGCTGCACGGGGGTGCTAATGAAGAAGTGATGGCTATGTTGGAGCAAATTGGCACGGTGGATAATGTCCGCGCCTATGTGGACGATTGCATCGAGCGCAAAGCCAAAATTATGGGTTTTGGCCACCGGGTGTACAAGGTCAAAGACCCGCGAGCTACTATCCTGCAACACCTGGCGGAACAGCTGTTCGAGAAGTTTGGCCACGACCGGTACTACGACGTTGCCCTTGAGCTGGAGCGCATTGTTGAGGAAAAATTAGCTCACAAAGGGGTTTACGCCAATATCGATTTCTACTCGGGTCTGGTTTACCGGAAACTGGGCATTCCGGATGATTTGTTCACGCCGGTGTTTGCCATCGCCCGCGTCGCCGGCTGGCTGGCTCACTGGAAAGAGCAGCTGGGAGAAAACCGCATCTACCGGCCCACCCAGATTTACACCGGCTCTCACAGCGCTCCCTACGTTCCCATCGTTGAGCGCTAGCCGGTGGAAAACGGTACTATCACTTTAGATAGATTACTCATTTAATAGGGTAGGGTGCCAAATCGGGAATCGTCAATATTAAAAGCAATTCCTGGTTTACACCCTCTTATCTTTTTAGAGACTAAACAACCGTAAGTGAGAGCGGAAAGCCTGACGCGCCCTGACTGCGCCCAACCCCAAAGCCCGCTTGGGGAAAGCGCGAATTTCAATCGCTGACAGGGATTGGCGAAAAACAAACTGAGCGCCATTGCTCTGCAACAGCACATTCCCGGACTTCGGTTGCATTCGGCCCTTTGTAAAAACCCCTCCCCTCTTCGCTCCCCACAGATATCTCGGCTAAACCGGCCCCCACCTCTAGGAGCGCTTGGGGCCCTGTCTGCGCCCGCTACAAACCATCACGACGCTGGCGGGAAGGATATTATACAGCTTTAGGGGAAAATTTTCAATATTTACAATAAAAATTTACAATGGCAGGTCAGCAGGATGTCTGATTCGAGATACTCTTGTGCCACCCATGCAGCGATATACTGGAATGCGGTGGGGCAGTAAAAAATCTTCATAATCTGTCATCTAAACGGGAAACATGAACCCAGGAATCGACCTGCAAGGAAGTTTTATAGAAGCCCTCAAGGATTTGGGGGTGCCGCCGGATGTGGCCAAAGTGATCTGGATACCGCTGCCGATGTTGCTGATGCTCGTCGGGGCAACGGTGGGGGTGCTGGTGACGGTTTGGCTAGAGCGAAAAATTTCAGCCGCTGTTCAACAGCGGATTGGCCCAGAATATGCCGGCCCTCTGGGCGTGCTGCAACCGGCAGCGGACGGTCTGAAGCTGCTGTTCAAAGAGGATATCGTGCCGGTGAAAGCCGACGCGCTGCTCTTCACCCTGGGGCCGATTATAGTCGTGATTCCAGTGTTTGTGTCCTACCTGATCGTGCCCTTCGGACAGAATCTGATCGTCGGGAATGTGGGAACGGCAGTGTTTTTGTGGATTGCCCTGTCCAGCATTCAGCCGATTGGCTTGCTGATGTCAGGCTACGCATCCAACAACAAATACTCCCTGCTGGGCGGATTGCGGGCGGCGGCGCAGTCGATCAGTTACGAGATTCCCCTGGCCCTGTCGGTGCTGGCCATCGTTATGATGTCCAACAGCCTGAGCACCATCGACATCGTGCAGCAGCAATCGGGCTACGGCATTCTGGGCTGGAATATCTGGCGTCAGCCGGTGGGCTTCCTGATCTTTTGGATTGCTGTGCTGGCAGAATGCGAGCGCCTTCCCTTTGACTTGCCAGAAGCAGAAGAAGAACTGGTGGCGGGATACCAGACTGAGTATGCCGGTATGAAGTTCGCTCTGTATTACTTGGCGTCCTATGTCAACCTGGTTCTGTCTTCCCTGCTGGTTGCAGTTTTGTATTTAGGGGGGTGGGAGTTCCCGATTCCAGTTGGGTTGCTGGCAAGTTGGTTAGGCGTGAGCGAGACGACTCCTTGGCTGCAGGTAGTGACGGCGACGCTGGGGATTACTATGACTCTGCTGAAGGCTTACTTTTTCGTGTTCCTGGCAATTCTGATGCGCTGGACTGTGCCGAGAGTCCGCATTGACCAGTTGCTGGATCTGGGGTGGAAGTTCCTGCTACCGGTCGGTCTGGTGAATCTGCTTCTGACTGCCGGTTTGAAGTTGGCTTTTCCTTTTGCTTTTGGGGGCTAGTGGGAAACGAACCGCCATAGGCGCGTCAGCGACTTCCCGTAGGGTAGACGCCAAGGACGCCAAGAGAAGAGAGAGTTTTGGGGTTTGAGTTTTTGAGTCGCTCATTATTCAAGGCTCAGAACTTTATCTGACAGGAAAAAAAGCGGGAAGCAGATAGTTTTAAGCGGGTAGCTAAGAAAGGGAGAGTGAGAGCGCGATGTTAAAGTTTCTCAACCAAGTTGGCGATTACACGAAAGAGGCGATTCAAGCTGCTAAGTATATCGGGCAGGGGCTGTCGGTGACGTTTGATCACATGCGCCGCCGTCCGATTACGGTGCAGTATCCTTATGAGAAGTTGATTCCTTCGGAGCGGTTCCGGGGCAGGATTCACTTTGAGTTTGACAAGTGCATTTCCTGCGAAGTGTGCGTGCGGGTGTGTCCGATAAATCTGCCGGTGGTGGACTGGGAGTTCAATAAGGAGACGAAGAAGAAACAGCTGAAGCATTACAGTATTGATTTTGGGGTTTGTATTTTTTGCGGCAATTGTGTGGAATATTGCCCGACGAACTGTTTGTCTATGACAGAAGAGTACGAACTGGCGGCGTATGACCGGCACGAGCTGAATTATGATAATGTCGCGCTGGGAAGGTTGCCTTATAAGGTGACTCTTGACCCGATGGTGACGCCGCTGCGAGAGCTGGCTTATCTGCCGAAGGGGGTGACGGAGCCTCACGATTTGCCGGCGAACTCTCGTCGCGCCGGTCAGCGCCCAGAGGAAATTCTGGAGCAAATGGAAAAGTAGCTGTCAGCGGGAAGAGTTAGCTGTCAGCAGTCAGTGGAAACCGAAAAGCTGACAGCTGACAGCTGACACCTGTGAGCTGACACCTGTGAACTGAGAAAGGACAAAGAAGTGAATTTAGCGGAAGGCGTTCAGATTGTTTCGTTTGGCTTGCTGGCTGTGATGATGATTGCAGCGGCTTTAGGGGTGGTGCTGTTTGACAATATTGTTTACTCAGCTTTTTTGCTGGGGGGCGTTTTTATCAGCATGTCGGGGATGTACCTGTTGCTGAATGCCGATTTTGTGGCGGCGGCGCAGGTGCTGATCTATGTGGGGGCAGTTAACGTTCTGATTCTGTTTGCCATTATGCTGGTGAACAAGCGGGAGGATTTTCCATCCCTTCCCAATGCCTGGATTCGCAAGGGGGTAACGGCGCTGGTTTGTGCCGGCACCTTTGCCCTGTTGAGCGCGATGGTTTTGTCCACTCCCTGGGCTGTGTCAGCGGCTCCTGCTGCTGGAAATTCTTCGATTGTGCTGATCGGAGAGCATTTCTTCAGCGACTTTTTGCTGCCGTTTGAGCTGGCATCTGTTCTGTTGCTGATGGCGATGGTGGGCGCGATTATTTTGGCGCGTCGGGATTTTGTGCCGGAGGAGATTTCTCCGGAGCTGCCTCAGCCGCCGGTGCTGACTTTGCCAGAGCGCCCTCGCGAACTGGTGGCAGCATCAAAAGAGGGCACGAAATCTCCCTGAATTAGACGGCGTTGCACCCTCACCCCCCCCCTAACCCAGACGCGATAAATCGCGTCTCTACAAGAGCGGGAGAGGGAGGAAAAAGCTAAAAATTTACCCCTCTCCCCTGGTGGGAGAGGGGTAAGGGGTGAGGGGGATTCCAAACATGGGATGCTCGCCCGGCGTCTCGCCTGCGCTGCGGGTGCGGTTTGAAGAATTTTAGCTAGGGTAAGGCGTACAGCCTGCGGACATATCGTATAAAGTAAGAGGACTCATGCAACTGCAACTCCAGTATTTCCTATTGTTAGCGGCTGCGCTTTTCTGCATTGGCATTTACGGTTTGATTACCAGCCGCAACGCGGTTCGGGTGCTGATGTCGATTGAGTTGCTGCTCAATGCTGTGAATCTCAATTTAATGGGTTTTTCCA
>CAZJNL010000336.1:0-5999 GCA_964546515.1 uncultured Oscillatoria sp. | reverse complement strand
GGACAGGGAGACAGGTTCATCACCCGAAAGGTCACGCTTTCAGCGGCTCCTTCCTCAGTCAGCCCCATCCCCCGGAAGCCCATGATAATTAAATCTGCGCCAATTTCGTCCGCCACATCACAGATTGTAAACGGCGGCTTGCCTTCGCGCTCAATGGCTTGGGCGTCTATCCCCTGCTGGGCAAACATCTTCTGGGCGCTCTTGAGCAGTTCCGCTATCGCTTCTGGGGATCTCCGAGGCTCCGCAGGCGGCGCTTCCTCCCCAGCCACCGGCGCTTCCACCACCGACAGCAGCACCAGCCGGCTGCCATAGGTTTTGACCACGTTGACAACCGTATCAGCGGCTTCGCGGGACTCTCGGCTTTGATCTATGGGAAACAGAACAGTCTTAAACATAACACCCCTCTCCAGGACACACTCTTCGATAAAATGTTCTCGGCGAACCACCCGGTAGATTTCGTTATCTCCGTGTAGAGACGCGATTCATCGCGTCTCCTGGGCCTTGCATCAGGGCAGAAGTGGGAGCGACCGTTAGCGCACTGTTTGGGTGGAAATCACACGATTTGACGCAATTAGGAGGTTTATCCGTGCCCAAGAAAACTGTAGCAAATTTGTCGGCATCCGATTTAGCCGGCAAGCGCGTGCTGGTGCGTGCCGACTTCAACGTGCCGCTCGACGACGCCGGCAGCATCACCGATGATACCCGCATCCGGGCGGCTTTGCCGACCATCCAAGATTTAACCGGCAAGGGAGCCAAAGTCATTCTGTGCAGCCACTTCGGGCGTCCCAAAGGCGTAGACGAAAGCCTGCGCCTGACGCCGGTGGCCAAGCGCCTTTCCGAATTGCTGGGCCAAGAAGTGATCAAGTGCGACGATTGCATCGGCGAGGAAGTGGCCAGTAAAGTTGCTGCCATGCAAGATGGCCAAGTGGCCTTGCTGGAAAACGTCCGCTTCTACAAAGAAGAAGAAAAGAACGACCCGGAATTCGCCAAAAAACTGGCCTCCGTTGCCGACTTGTACGTCAACGACGCCTTTGGCACCGCTCACCGCGCCCACGCTTCCACCGAAGGCGTCACCCACTACCTGAAGCCCTCTGTCGCCGGCTACCTGATCGAAAAAGAGCTGCAGTACCTGCAAGCCGCCATTGAAAACCCCCAGCGCCCCCTGGCTGCCATCATCGGCGGTTCCAAGGTGTCCAGCAAAATTGGCGTCATTGAAACCCTGCTCGAGAAGTGCGACAAGCTGCTGATTGGCGGCGGCATGATCTTCACCTTCTACAAAGCTCGCGGTTTGAGCGTCGGCAAATCTCTCGTCGAAGAAGACAAGCTGGAACTCGCCAAAACCCTGGAAGCCAAAGCCAAAGAGCGGGGCGTCCAATTCCTCTTGCCCACCGATGTCGTCGTTGCCGACAAGTTCGCGGCGGATGCCGAAGCTCAGACTGTGAGCATTGAAAGCATCCCCGACGGCTGGATGGGCTTGGATATTGGCCCCGACTCCGTGAAGGTGTTCCAAGAAGCCCTGGCGGATTGCAAGGCTGTAATCTGGAACGGGCCGATGGGCGTGTTCGAGTTCGATCGGTTTGCGGTTGGCACCGAAGCGA
Source organism: uncultured Oscillatoria sp. (assembly GCA_964546515.1). GTDB lineage: Bacteria > Cyanobacteriota > Cyanobacteriia > Cyanobacteriales > Oscillatoriaceae > Oscillatoria. The sequence continues at coordinate 4,401 of CAZJNL010000336.1, read as the reverse complement.
TCGCCCGCACCCTAGCGGAACTCACCCCCAAAGGCACCACCACCATCATCGGCGGTGGCGACTCCGTGGCGGCTGTGGAAAAGGTGGGCTTAGCTGACCAAATGAGCCACATCTCCACCGGCGGCGGCGCTAGCTTGGAGCTGCTGGAAGGCAAAGTGCTGCCCGGAATTGCAGCCCTAGACGAAGCCTAATTCCGTGACAGTGGGAGCCGGTTTACAGATATTATCTGTCTTGTGCGGATATCTTTTGTAAACCCGTTCCTACTGATTATTGCCAGAAGTAGCGTTCCGCAGAGCGGAACGCACCCTACAAGCTTCTAATGAACGCACCTGAGAGAAAGCCGGTTGAACGCTCTTCAATAAATTTACCTTTTAGCTGCTAGACTTAGGGTTATATAAGAAGTTGGCCGCCGTTATTCACTGACAATTTAAACATATCTGTGGTATGGGAAACCGGGAGCCTCTCCGCCAATTGCAAGCCGAATGTAGAGACGCGACATGTCGCGTCTCTACAAATGCAGAACGCCCCCGCTCGCGTTTTGCAGTCGTCCGGCATTTTTACATGGCTCAACAGGGCTGGCAACCCTCCCCAAAGGAAAAGGCTCTGTCTTAAGCAGCCGCCGGCGTTGTTTCTGCGATCGGGTAGCGCTTTGTTGCCAGATACCAATCCAGATATCCGACCATCATAAAACACTTTTTAGCAGTTGTTTCTCTTAACTTTATCAACCATTTCTAATAAGGATAATCTGGCGGGTCAACTTGCCGCCCCCTAATGCGAGGGGGCAAAAATTCAGAGCGCCCTCTCGGAGGCATCGGGTGCCCGGAGTTGAATGGCTCAATCACTTGCACTGTACGCGGAGATCGCTGCTGCTGCCAGAGCAAAACGAACACCGCCGCCAGAATGATGCCAACAATAATTGTTAATACCATACCGGCTAGCGCCCAGAGCATGCCCAAAACCATTTGATTTGCCGGCTGCTGAGGGGGAGCAGGTGCCGGCGCTGGGTTGCTCTTGACGCTCAAGGCATTTTCTTTGAGCTGCGCCGTGAGAGCCTCAATCTGCCGCTGCTGGCTGTGCATGATATCTTTCAGTTGCGCCATATCATTGCGCTGCTCTTCGAGCCGGTCTTTGAGCCGCTCCACATCGAGCCGCTGCTCCGGATTGCATGCAGTCACAGCCGGTGTGGCAGGCGGCGGCGGTAGGGGAGTGTTTGCAGAGGTTTGTGAGGGCGGGGGTGGCGGCAGAGCGGAATTGGGCAGATAAGATGGATCTAAATTCAATCCTCCCTTGAGCAAGACGAGAGCCGCAAGCCCAGTGAAGGCAGCTCCGGCCAGAAATGCCATACTATCACTCATCGACCTTGCCTTTGAACCACGACTTGACCACATTCCACTGACGCACTGTGACTCTCATCACTTTAACCCTACTGCACGGTTAACAGTTCAACTGAGCAGCCGGCATCTGGGCGAGTGTCTGACAGTCAGAACATCCCATTTTTACAACAATCTTGTAGAGACGCGATTTATCGCGTCTTGTGCGGTTGTCGGTGGCGGGCCAATTGTGCCCCCGCTCGGGAGCGACAGCCGGCGCGACGCACAAACCGGCAACAGCGCCATTCGCTCACTTCGGTTCAGCAGTATTGTCGGTTGCGGCTTCCCCAACCGAGGCGTTGCCAACTTCTTTGGCGATCAAAGCCGCAAACTCCACAGCCAATGACCTGTCGACAAAGGCAGCCACCTCAATATACGCCTTATCCCCCCCCTCCTTTACCAAGGCATTCGGGCAATAGGACAGAATCTGAACGTACTTGTCCTTGGTGTACTCAACCAAAACCGGATACCGCGTTGTTTCCCCACCCGGATCGGGATCGCTACAGGAGCGCCGGGGGCTGCCGGCTGCCGGTGGGCCAACTTTGGCGCTGCCTGCAGCACCGGCAATCGAATTCGCGAACGCCTCAGCCTGGAATCGATTCCCAAAAGAAGCAACCTGGATAAAGGTTTCGCTCGCCTCTCCGGCGAACACAATAAATGTGTCGCGACAGTATTTCGATTGAACCCGCTTCAGGGTTTGTGCGCTGTACTCCACCAAAACCGGATACCAAGTCCCAACCCCACCGGCATCTGGCTCTTGACACAATTTTCGAGGGAAATACTCGCTCAAGCTAATCTCCAGCTTGTACTGACTCTGGCTAACTCCCCTGATAGGGCTGATCTCAATGGAGTAGTCTCCAGATGCGAACAGCCCCCCTTTCCAGGTTTGCGCCGGCACCTTTGGGTCGTTAATCGGTTGCGAGTTGGGGTTGAGCACCGTCACAAAAAACCCTGTGCCGGTAGCGGAAACGCTCAAAAATTGCCCGCTGCGCCCGGAAATGGTGTAAGTGCGGGTTTCGTTTGCCTTCAGACTGCCCTCAACGGCGGCTGTTTGGTTGGGCATCACATCCACCGGCTCAGGAGAGGCGAGCGCTTGGCGGCTGGGGGTTGGGGAAGGTGACTGCTTTTCTGGATTGAGAACTAAGTTGAATACAGCCCAAGTGCCAGCCCCAACCGCCAAAACCAGACCGGCGGTGATTGCGAACGCCCAAGAAATAGGCCAATTGGGGCGAGTCCGAACCGGCTGCCGGCGCGAGGGGGCTGCCACCCTCACCGCCCGTTGCTCTTGGAGCGTTTCTTTTGCAGGCTGGTAGCCAACGGAAATCTTGTGACTCAACATCCGGTTCAAAATCTGAGCAAATTCAGGACTTACCGGGGCTAATTGCTGCCAGTCTCCAATTTGTCCGCTGCTGTCGAGCAAATCCTGGGCGTTTTTGCCGGTGAGCAGGATAATAGCTGTGACAGCCAAGGAATAGAGATCGCTGCTGGGGGAGTCAGTGGCTTTTGCAACCAACTCCCCATCCGGTTTGCCGGCGGTTGTCTCAAAGGAAGCCAGTTCCTTCTCCGCGCCGAGGTTTATCAGCACCGGCAGCCCAGTCTGACTCCCAGACCCAACGCTAAGCTGTGCCGGCAATATAATATTCTCAGGCGAGATATTTCCGTGGGCTATCCCCATTTTGTGGAGGCAGTCGAGTACCGGCAGCAGTTTTTGCAGCAATTGCAGCACTTCGGCTTCCGAGAGAGTACCTCCGGCGGCAATGCGCTGGGAAAGCAGACTGCGACAGGTTGTGCCTTCAATATAGTCCCGCACTAAAAACAGGTGTCCGTCTTGCTCAAACGTCGTGCGGTACTGGGGAATTTGTGGGTGCCGAATGCGATAGAGGTGAAAAGCTTGCTCTCGCAATTGCTCGCCAGACAGGGGGGAGCCGGTAGCGCCCTTTGGCTTCAATTCCTTGAGAACGCACAGCGCGTTCGAGCGTTCTTGGTCTTTGGCCAGATAGGTGCGGCCCGACTCCCCCTGACCCAAAAGGTCAATCAAATAGTAGCGGTTTTGCAAGACAGTCCCGAGGGGAAGGGGTAGCGGCATGGCAACTCAGCTGACTCAACGGCAAATTGGGGTAAAAGGGAACCCGATCGAGTCTAGTGCAAATTTCTATCCCTTATGGCACTGACTGCAAAATTCTCCGTGGCTAGTGGCGGCGCAGTGCCGGCGCAGTGCCGCAGCACCGGCAATCGCCACTGGCGCTGAAGCCCCTTTGTAAAGATTTATTAAACCCCCGTCAGCTCATCCGCAATTTCACGCAAGAGTGCCGCTCGTGAAGGTTTTTTGGGCGGCACCGGCATGGGGGGTGGGAGGTAGCGCTCTTGTAGAGACGCGATTTATCGCGTCTTATGGCTCCTACAGAGACGCGATTTATCGCGTCTCGATTTATCGCGTCTTATGGCTCTTGTAGAGACGCGATTTATCGCGTCTTATGGCTCCTACAGAGACGCTCGAGCAGATTTTTTATTCTTTCCTCCCAGTGAGGAAGCAGGCGGGGCGTAACCGCCCTCAGAGTTTCTCACACTGGCTTTGCGGGCCAACTTTTCCGATTCAGATTCTGCTGGAAACGACAAAAAGGGATTTTGATATTTGGCAGTTGCTCCGCTGGGGAGTGGGATTTCTTCTTCAGGCAGGTTCAGGTCTTTGCTCTCGCGCCACAGCGTTAACTTTTCCTCGCTTTCCACAATCAGACAGAGAACATCTAATTTGAGATATTTATTGCAAGTTGCGAGCGCCTTTTGACGGTCTTCGAGGGAAAAGCACTTACCTTTTGTCAATAAAATTGTCTTATTAAACACTATTTGGGAAGCTGCCTGGAAGGCAAACCCCTGAAGCTCTAACTCTTCAACACGCAGCACTAGCACAACTTTCCCTCCTTGAGATCCGTAATTTACCAAGTTTTTACAATGTTACCTCAAATTTTCCTGAGTGTTCTCCGTGAGACTGCGGAACTGTGAGAACTCGTATTTTTACGCAGAGGCGGGGCTC
>CAZJNL010000335.1:0-6003 GCA_964546515.1 uncultured Oscillatoria sp. | reverse complement strand
CGCCTTTAGACAGGTTTTGTATATATGCTTTCTTCCGGAAATAAGAAATGGTGCCAATTGGCACCAAAATAGCAGGGACAGCTAGGTGCCCCATGCGAGCGTGCGAGCGTGCGAGCGTGCGAGCGTGCCCCATGCCCAATGCCCTATGCGAGCGTGCGAGCGTGCGAGCGTGCGAGCGTGCCCTATGCCCCAACTTTTAATTGATTGACCAGCAGCTCGGCAATTTCGCTCACCGGCACAACGTACCGAGCGGCACCGAGGGCGATTGCTTCTTTAGGCATGCCAAACACAACACAGCTAGCCTCATCCTGAGCGACTGTCAAGCCGCCCGCCTTAGCAATCGCCAGCAACCCCTCTGCGCCGTCTCGCCCCATCCCCGTCAGCAGGACGCCTGCCGCCCCCAAGCCATAGAAACTGGCCACAGAGTTAAAGGTGACACTTACAGAAGGGCGATGTCCCGATACAGGTGGCGCGGCAGAATAGATAAACCGGCCTCGGGCATCCAATTCTAAATGACGCCCTTCGGGTGGGAAATAGACAGTTCCCGGTTTTGGCCACTCACAGGCTGGAGCAATTTTCACCGGCAGCTGGCACTCAGACGCCAGCCAATCCACCAATCCTTGCAAAAACCCCTCACTGATGTGCTGGACACAAATCACCGGCAGCGGGAAATTCTCAGGTAGCTGAGTGAGAATCGCGTGCAGCGCTTGCGGGCCACCGGTAGATGCCCCAATCGCCACCACCTTCTTGAGCGTGGAGTCGGAGCATGCCAAATTTTTGTTGCCCAATGGGCAACAAAAAGAGCTAGGGGTCTGCTTTGGGGTAGGGGGCGGTGGGGGTGAGTGGGGGGCGCTGTAGGGGAGGCCCCCCGTGGCCGCCCCGCGCAACGACAGTGGAGCTCCCCCACCCTCGTTCCCAGGCTCCCGCCTGGGAACGACCTTGCGGTTGAGCTCGACAGCTTGCGAAGCCGACCGGCGCAATTCGGGCGCATCAGTTTTGGGGCGCTTGCGGCGCAGGGTAAAAACAGCCACGCCGCTGAGGATCTTAATTTTATTGATCAGCTCCAGCCTGACAGACTCATAATTAGTGCCAATTGCGCCCCGGGGTTTGGGAAACACGTCCACCGCCCCGGCTTGCAGCAGCCGAAACACATTTTGGGTATTTTCTTCGTGCACCGAAGAGCTGATCACCAGAATCGGGCGCGGAAAGTTAGCCATTACCTCCTGAGTGAATTCCAGCCCGTCCATTTGGGGCATGTGCAAGTCGGTGCAAATCACCTGAGGCTGGAGCATAGGAATCAGCGCCAATCCCTCCAAGCCGGTGCGAGCCGTTCCCACCACCACGATTTCGGGGCATGAGGCGAGCATTCGTTTGAGGATCGTCGTAGCCACCGGCGAGTCCTCTACCAGCAAAACGCGAATTGGGGGACGATGCATAGGAAGGATGAAGGGTGAACGGTGTTGGGCGAGCGTCATGTAGGGTTGGGGGTACAGATATCCTTTGCCACCTGCAGATATCCTGCAATATTCCCGCCCCTACCCCGCGAATAAACCCGACTTCACACGGGCTAAATATTACGGGGGGTGGTAGGGGCGGCCTCATGTAGGGGCGGGTTCATAGATATCCTTTGCCACCAATAGATATCCTGCAATATTCCCGCCCCTACCCCGCGAATAAACCGCGAATATTTCAGGATAACCCGCCCCTACATTTCTTAGACCAGTCTTCTGAGAGTTTCTAGGAGTACGTCTTGGTTGAACGAGCTTTTAGTAATGTAAGCGTTCGCACCGGCTTCAGCTCCTTTTCGTTTGTCCTCGTCTGAGGCCAAGGATGTCACCAATACGATCGGCAATTCCCTGTATTCCTTGAGCTGGCGAATCTTAGAAGTCAGCCCCAAGCCATCCAAAGAAGGCATTTGAATGTCAGACACCACCGCATCAAAGGAGCGAGTCTTCAATTTATTGAAGCCATCCAATCCGTCTACTGCGGTCACCACTTCGTACCCAGCGCTTTCCAGAATGCGCTTTTCTTGGGTGCGAGTGGCAATAGAGTCTTCCACCAGCAGAATCACTTGTTTTCTTTTTGTCCGCTCAACCTGTTTCAGGGGAGTGGCAGCTAGAGCATGCCGTAGGACGGACTTGATCAAATCCTGGGGATTTAACACCATGCAGACTTCGCCGGTTCCCAGAATAGTGGCACCGGCAACATTACGCACCCTTTTGAGCAACTTACTCTGCGGTTTGAGTACGACATCCTGCTCGTCGAGCAGCGCCTCTACGAGCAGTCCGAGACGTTCTTCTCCCACTTTTAGGATAATACAAGGCGACGCCGCAGATGAAACTGGCAGACTATTCACACTGGCCGGCAATTCCAGCAAATCCGCCAGTGGCACCACCGAGACGGGCTGGCTGTCCAAGATAATCGTTTCCCGACCTTCAATCGTAAAAATCTCCTCAAGATGCACCAGTCTAGCCATTTGCACGAACTCCACCGGCAGGGCTTGCTGGATGCCATTGACGGCCACCAGCAGCACGTGCGCCGTGGCCAAAGTCGTGCCCAGCTGCAAGCGCAGGGTGCATCCCCGCCCCGGTGTCGATTCCACTTGGATACTGCCTTTGAGGCGCTCGACATTGGTGCGCACCACATCCAGTCCCACTCCGCGACCGGAGACTTCTGTGACAAAGGTGCGGGTGGAGAAGCCCGGGGCAAAGATCAGGGACTGAATTTGACTCTCGCTCATAGCGGCGAGTTCAACTTCGCGACAGATACCGCGCTTGAGCGCTGTCCGTTTAATACTCTCCATATCCAAACCGCGCCCGTCATCCGTGACTTCGATGATAATGTTCGTGGCAGTTTGGTAGCCCCGCAGCCGAATCGTGGCCACGGGCGGCTTGCCGGCAGCCAGACGCTCTGCCGGTGTTTCGATGCCGTGATCGATGGCGTTGCGAATCATGTGCGTCAAGGGGTCTTTCATCTCTTCCAGGATGCGCTTGTCCGCCCTGGTTTCTCCCCCTTCCACAAGCAGCTGTACTTGTTTGCCTTCCTGTCTGCCCAGATCCCGCACCATGCGGTGAAACAGATTAAAAATCGTGGACAGGGGCAGCAGCCGCAGGGTGCGAATTCCCTCCTCCAACTCATCGGCGACCACTTCCAGTCTGGCGGTGTCTTCGTAAACCGCACCCCTGAGGCGGTTGACGATCGCCCCGAGGCGTTCCAGCCGCTCTTCGGCGCGGTGGTGCAAGTTCTGTACCAGGCCAGCAAGCGGTGCCTTCACCGCCCCATCTCGATTCCCCCGCCCGATTTCCTCGAAGGCAAAGCGATTGACAAAGGTATCGCGGCTCCACTCTTCCCAGAGGTTGACAATTTCCTCAATTTCTGCTAGTCTGTGCGCGATGCGAATTTTGGTAACGGTGAGTTCGCCGGCTTGGGTCATCAAGCTGTCCAGATTTCGGGTTTCGACGCGAATCGTCTCAATGCGGTAGCCGTCGCTGCCAGCATTAGTGACGGCACCGGCACCGGCACGAGCACCGGCAACTCTGGCTGCAGGCAAGACTGGGCTGTCCGGTTTGTAGCTGGGGGTTACTAGCTGAGGCTCGGATCGCGAGCTGTAACTGCCCTGTTGCGGTGACTGCTCTGGCGCAGCTGCTTGTAGCGGGTTTATCACTCCCCTAGGCTGCGCCGGAAATACCACTGGCGTTCCCGCCCCTGCAGCGCCGTTGGCGTTGCCCAAAGGTGGGGACGGGTTTATCGGTTCAGGAAGCTGTGTCGGAAACGTCTCGGGTGAATCCGCCCCGTAAGTTGTGGGGGAATTGAGCGCGGTTGCCTCTGTCACGGGTTCCCCTAGCGGTGCCGGTGGGGCGAGGTTTGGCCCGCCATTCTCCCCTGTGTCTGAAATGTCTCCGGTAAAACCCGCCCCTACAGGCGTCCGGTCAATTTCCCACATCTGGGTGAGGGCGTCTGCAAGATTGACGCCAGTTTCTTCCCCGGTGACGGCTTCGTGAACGAGCAGGCGGATGGCGTGCAACCCTGCAGATAAGCGATGCGCTCTTAGCGCGGGCGTTTCGCCTGCGGAAATGGCCGGTGAGAGGCTGATTTCGCCCCTGGTGAGGCGATTCAAAATGTCCTCCATTTGGTGGGCTAGGGTGCTCACATCTGAGACTCCCAGCATGCCGGCGTCGCCTTTGATGCTGTGCGCTTCCCGCAGCAATTCTTCTATTTTGGCAGAGTCGCTGGGGTATTTCTCCAGGTGCAGCAACCCGCAGTCGAGTTTTTGCAAATGCTCTTCACAGGCGATTTTGAAGGTTTCCCGCAGTTCGTCGTCTTCGATATACCGAGGGCTTTTCTTACCGGAATTCGTCAGATGTGCGTGATTTGGTTTGCTGAGTGGGGGGTGGGGGTGGGGGGTTCGTGCTGTGCTAGAAGCCTCAGTCCGACCTCCCGCAGTCTGCGTCTGTTTGCCCTCACTTTTGAGTGGGGTTTGCGATTGCGGACTGGAGACTGGAATATCGAAACTGTCTTGAAGCTCTTGTTCCGATTTTGACTCTGGGGGCGCTTTCAGGGTTTCAGCAACTTCCTGCGGCTCCGGCTTTGCTTGCAGTTTAACCTCAGCTCCCATTAGATGGGCGAGGGCGTAAAAGGTACTGACTCCGGCGGGAGAGCCGGTGACGGCTTCACTGACAAGTTTGCGGATGGCATCTAACCCCTGAGACAAGCGATCGCTTAACTCCTGTGTCAGCTTGGTTTCGCCTCGTTTTAAGGTGCCTAAAATATGCTCCAATTGATGGGCTAGGGTGCCAATATCTTTGACGCCCAGCATATTCGCATCTCCTTTGAGGCTGTGGGCTTCCCGCATCAACTCGTCTAAACAAGCTAGAGCGTCGGGATGTTTTTCTAAATGCAGCAGCCCGTCATCCAGTTTCTGCAAGTGTTCAACGCTTGCAACTTTGAAGGTAATCCGGAGTTCTTCGTCTTCAATTATCATAAATGGCGGCTCCTTTAGAGGGTGGCGCAGGATGTCCTGCATTTTGTAGGGGATCTGATGTGCCGGTAGAGCCTGGTGGCTCTCTCCCGTAAGGGTAGCTCCCCTAATCGGCGCTCCGCCGGTCTGAACCTTTGGCAGCGCCTAATATCATGTCTGGGTAATTTCCCATCATAAACTGTTCCCCCTCAGCCCGCTTCCCCAAAAGGAAGCTGCAGATTTCCCCCTTTTCCTTGCTCAGTCCGGAGGGGGGGAACGGTTTTTCAGGTTAATCAACCCGACAGGATATAACTGCGAACTTTGTGCCATATTAGCGATTGACTCATCCCCTCCACCACCTGCTGTCAGGCGGAAAGCTTGCCGCTTCATATTAATGGCAATTTGTTGAATGTTCAAAGAAAGGTTCTCGGTCGCCCCCGTCACATTGGCACAGATGAGGGCGGGCAAGCCGACGCTAACGCTAACGGCACCGGCAGTGGCCCTGGGACTTTGGGGCTGGTCAACCCAAATTGTCGGAGGGCAGCAGATAAGCTTGATAAACTCGCCCCTACTCTTTTGTTGGGTAAACTGTTCATGGATATCAGCTCGGTTATCTAGAATTCTGCTGTCTCTGGCGGCGCAACGTCGCCGCAGTCAACCCAAATTGGCTCTGGGAAGCCGATAAGTTTGATAAACCCACCCCTATTATCCGAGGCTTTCGCAATCGGATTTTGCGCCGGTGCCGGCAGCTAGGGAGCCGCCCGCAGAGCTGTTGTTTTGCTTTTAAATAGCTGTTCGGGCAATCTGGAGGTATTTAAACACTTCGCACGCGCACTTCGCCGACTAGCCCCGCCTCGATTTTGGTTTTGGGATTTTGAATTTGGAATTGGGTGTTACTGGTAAAAGCCATAATCGGATACAGTTTCAGGTGGCAAAACAGGCGGGTTTCTCTCAGGATCAAGGTAATGCCAGGAAAAAAATTGCTGGCGGGTGCGTGAGATATTAGCTATCAGGGAGCATCTCTCAGGGGCAAAGTCTGAATTCCT
>CAZJNL010000334.1:0-6028 GCA_964546515.1 uncultured Oscillatoria sp. | reverse complement strand
TGAGTCTAGGATTTAGCCATTACTTTGTGGCAGGTGCCGCACCCATACGAATGGAGCGGTCAGCGTTTCGATAGGTGAATGTAATCCCTAACTCCTTGCAGAAATCAGCCATCAAGACATAGGTTAGATTATTAATAATGATGCCTTGCATGAAGGGCCGAACGGGATACTTAGAGTCACTAATGGTTGCTCCTTCTGCGTCTTGTGGCCGGTTCATGTAAACATCTACAACGGGGTATCCGGAGATAAGAGGAGAATCAGCAAGATACTTGGGTTGAAATTTGGTCGTCAGTAAATTAACAGAACGGTGATCTTTGCTAAAAGTGACGGGAACTCCATAGGCGGCTGCCAGTTTGGAAAGCTGAGCGTAGCAGCGACTGTCGGGCAAGACGTAGCCGGTGGTGACTAACTGAGACTCCAGATATATCTTGCATTCATTCGATTTCCCTGACGGCGTTGTCGGTGAGTTGACGCTGATTTCTGGAACAGACATCTGACTCAGGTATTTTTTTATCTTATCCCGCAAGATAAATCCTCCCTTACCTTCGGGATCGGAGGGTTTGAGCTGCCACAAATCCCAGCGCTCGACAAATCCCCCGGGCCAGCCGTCAAACCAAGAATAGGGGCCATAGTTTTCGTGGGGCATACCCAACTCGCGAGCTTTGCGCACATATTCGTCAACTTGCGGTGTGGAACTTGGCAACTTCCACTCTGATACCAGCTTGGCTTTTTCGAGAGGGAAGTCTCGATTAGCCGCTGCTTCCGCGTGAGTCATTACGCGATTAATGGTGATGTTTTCTGGCTTCCAGCCTAATTTAAAGGCGAGTTGAGCGGCTTCCTTACACATATTTTCAATTTGAATAGTTGTGGGAGGATAGTCTTCCCAACCTCTGCCGCCCATACAGGATATAGCGATAGCAACCGACTCTTCATTGCGCCCTGCTGTGTGCTCTTTGAGCGGCTGGTCGTAGCCGGTTAGATGTTTAACTGAGCCATTCCCTAAAATGACGGTGTGATAGTGGCCTGGTTGTGCCCAGTAGTAATCTGTGGCTGTCCAGTGCAGGTAAATTTTTTTGATTTTTTGACCCATTTTATTGGCCTTTAGTTGATGACATAACTGAAGGAACCAGAGCGCGATTGCACCTGGGAAAATTCGCCTCCAGTGCTGCTGCCGCCGGCTCTTAAGTTTCTCTATACTCCCGCTCGTGCGGCTCACCGGCACAGTTGGGAAAATTGCTTACAGCTAACAGGTAAAAATTCACAGGACTCGCTGCAGCCGCCGATTGCTCCGTTTCTCTATACGCCCGCTCGTGCGGCTGATCGGCAAAGTTGGGAAAATTGCTCACAGCTAACAGCAATTAACTGCACTGCCGCTCCCGCACGGCTGCTTGGTGCCCCAGGTGTCGGCGGAGAGGGGGGTGGGGGGCGAAGGCTTTGTGCCCGTTGCCGCTCGGTGCAGTAGGTAATACTGCCGTGCCCCGGTGAGCCCTCACCAGTAGCGACGAAATGGTTATGGCAGACAGGACCCCTGCCCTACCGTCCTCAGTGCGCAACGCAAGCTCACCGGACTTGAGAGGGCGGGTTTCTGGGTGCGACTGTACGGCTTTACTCTTGTGGGGAGGGGATTTTCGCGGCTGCTTTCCCGGCGAGCGCGGAGGTTTCTTGGCAGAAGCGTTCGCCTGACTATTTAGGCTAAAAATCGGGTAGAATTTCTAGGGAACTTTGGGTGAAAACAGATGGACTGGCGAGAATACATTCACTCTGACCCCAAAATCTTAGTAGGGAAGCCGGTTTTAAAAGGAACTCGGCTGTCAGTGGAGTTGATTCTGGGGCTTTTTGCGGCAGTACCGACAGAACAACAAGTGCTGGACAGCTATCCCACCCTGACACCTGAAGGATTGCGGGCGGTATTTGCCTTTGCCGCTGAGTGCATGCGCGAGGAAGTGCTGTATACAATCTCCCTATCGAATCAGGCGGGTTGATGCGGTTTCTAGGGGATGAGAACTTCCCACTTCCTGGGGTGAGACGCTTGCGTGCTGCTGGAATTGACATCGCCTCTGTGAGCGAAGACTCCCCTGGAGTGGGAGATTCCGATGTGCGGTTGCGTGCCGTTCGTGAAGGGCGAGTCTTACTGACTTTCGATCGAGACTGTGGTGAATTGATTTATCGACTGGGGAGGCGATCGCCGGTTGGTGTCGTCTACTTTCCATATCAGCCGCTCACGCCGGAGGAGCAGGCTGGATATGACCAGAAACCAGGTTTCTTAAAGAAACCTGGTTTCTTGATGTTGCGTTGAGTTATTGTCGGGCTGTTTAAATCCTTTAGTCGCCTGCAGTTTAGTTGGGGTGATGGAAAGTGTGCCGGTGCGGGTGTGGGAGAAGTGGCTGTTGGTGACGGAGTTGCCGGTTGTCAGAGGTGGCTGCGGTGGAGATGGAGGGCGATTTAGCACCCCCGGCAACTCTTCCTATTCCCACTCCGATTCCCAGTCCGATTAAAGCTTTCGAGAGTTGAGGCGGTGGCGGTGGCTGCACGACAGTGGAGATCAGCGCTGGCAACGCCTGTGCAGCTCGAGGTGCTGCCAGCTGAACCGATGGCGCACCATCGTCTCTAAAACACGAGCTAGCTTGTCGCTCACCTGTGGCCGGTTCGTCACGCTCGTTTGTCCCGGACTGAGTGCAATTCTCCTTTTTCCTGACAGTGAGCCAAAAGCTGCGGGCAGGTCATGCTTGCCGAGGCGATACAGGACTTGGGTTTGTGCGTCGAACAGGCGTATTGCCCTCTGCAAGACAAATGGGTCAGGGGTTTTAGGTTGGAGGTGCTTGACGGCACACGGGGGATGTCCAGGCCAATCCCAATCCTCAGCCCGGTAGGTGTCCCTAAATTCCCCGTTTCCCAGGTGTCTGGTGATTTTGTAGCGCCTGCTTGCCCTCAAGTCCCACCCTCTCACTCACCCAGCACAGCTGCAGATCGCGCACTATTCTGATATTGGCACATTTTGCCCTCACCCTCAGTCCCCTCTGACATCGACTCCTGTCCCCTTTCCTCCTCTCTCCCCCCGATTGGGCAGGGTGGGGGAGTGGGGGTGTGAGAGCCTGCGGTATCCAGACGCTCAGGTTAGATCCCAGACTCCGATACAATGTCAGCAATACCTTCCCCGAATCTGCAAACTCTCTCATCCATCCGACTCCTGCAATACCAAGGGGATTAGTGTTTTATGTCATAATCAACCAACAAAGAGCTGGGGTGTTCCGTTATGATTGGCCAACTTTTAAACAGACGCTATCGAATCACTGAAGTCTTAGGAGCGGCGGAATTTGGACAAATCTATCTGGCAAGAGACACTCACCGTCCCGGACACCCCGAATGTTTTGTCAAGCACCTGAAGCCGTCGAGTGAGGATCCTAAGCTTCTGGAAACTGCCCGCCGCCTCTTTGACAAAGAAGCCGAAATCCTAGAAAAACTTGGCCAGCACGACCAGATACCTCAGCTCTTCGCTTATTTTGAGGAAAATAAAGAATTCTACTTGGTTGAAGAGTTCGTTCCCGGTCATTCCCTAGCTACTGAGATTTTGCCCGGTAAACCCCTGTCTGAGGAGCAAGTCGGCAGAATTTTGAAGGAGGTGCTGGAGATTTTGGCATTCGTACACGCGAGTGGGGTGATTCACCGGGATCTTAAACCTAGCAACTTAATCCGACGCCACCCAGACGGCAAGTTAGTTCTCATCGATTTTGGCTCGGTAAAAGAAATCGGCACTCAAATCGCTCAGGGGCAAATGCCTCCAACGGTGCGCGTTGGCACCCTGGAATACATGCCGGTGGAACAGTTCCAGTACAACCCCCAGTTTAACAGCGATATCTATGCTTTGGGTACGATCGGTATCCAGGCGCTCACCGGTTTACCTGTATACGACCTGCCAAAACTGCGAGATCCCTACAATCCCAACAAGGGCGAAATCTTTTGGCGGCACCTCGCCATCGTCAGCCACGACCTGGGAGACATTTTAGACAAAATGGTGCGCCATGACTACCGGCAGCGCTACCAGTCGGCAATAGAAGTTCTGGCTGACTTGATAAAAACCAGCGATCGCTCTGGGTTTCGACTGCCGAAGCTAACAATATATCGTGAAGAGGTCGAGCGCCGCGTCACTCAGCGCGGCGAGATTTCCGTCGTGGGGCGCAGCATACTAGACGCCCTGCGCAGCAGTCTGGAACTGAAGCCGGAAGAAGCTGACGCTATCGAAGCTGAGATTTTAAAACCTTACCGAGATTATAAGAGCAAATTCCAGCGATATGAGCAGGCGCTAGTAGAAGCGAAAAAGCAGGAAAATCCTCTCACTCAGGCGACTCGCGACGAGTTGAAACGCTTGCAGCAAGTTTTAGGACTGAGAGATGAAGATATCGCAAAGATAGAAGAGAAAGTAGCTCCGAATGCTATAGTAGTAAAGCTCCCCAACCCTATTCCGGCTTTTATACGGGCGAAGTACAGGGCCTTTGGGCTAACACGCGGGAACATTGCGGCTGCCCTGCAAATGGCGCAACGAATGGTTGGCCCCTACTTTGGCCCCAGTATTGTTGGGGGTGTGGCTCTGATAGCGGCAATCTACGGATTTGTCAGCTGGACAGATTTTTTACAGCGCCGGCAGCTAGAAGCCCGACAGCTGAATGCGCTCACCGAGCTTTACAAAGAAAGGAAATATGAGCAGTGCGTCCTGGAAGTGCCAAAAATCCCCAAGAGTTCCAGCAAGTCTGCCGAGGTTGAGAACGTTTTCAACCAGTGCCAGGACGGCATTAACTGGAAAAACGTCGAAGTCAAAACCCTGACCGCCCATGCAGACGCGGTTGAAATTGTTACTTTCAGTCCAGACGGGCGACTGCTGGCCAGCGCCAGTAAGGACGGCACGGTCAAGCTTTGGGATCTGGCTCAAGGAAAGGTCAGCCGCTCTTTTGACGGAGATTCGTCGGCGGTTTGGGCTGTTGCTTTTAGCCCTGACAGCACCCAACTCATTACAGGCAATTTTTTCTTGCGGCTGATGGTGTGGAATTTGAAAACAGGGCAATTGCTTCGCAATTTTGAGCATGATGCTGCGGTTTGGTCTGTGGCCATCAGCCCGGATGGTCAGACAATAGCCAGTGGCAGTGAGGACAAGAAAATCAAAATTTGGAATCTGGAGACAGGCAAACCGCTTTACACTCTCTCCGCTCATTCAGACTATGTATATTCCCTTGCTATCAGCCCGTCTGGCAAGACTCTTGTCAGCGGCAGTAAAGACCAGACCGTCAAGATTTGGGATCTGGATACGGGGGAGTTGATTCGCACCCTTGAAGGGCATTTAGGC
Source organism: uncultured Oscillatoria sp. (assembly GCA_964546515.1). Lineage (GTDB taxonomy): Bacteria > Cyanobacteriota > Cyanobacteriia > Cyanobacteriales > Oscillatoriaceae > Oscillatoria. The sequence continues at coordinate 693 of CAZJNL010000334.1, read as the reverse complement.
GAGGTGAGGTCTGTCGCCATCAGCCCGGATGGTCAGACAGCAGTCAGTGGCTCTTATGACAATACCATAAAAATTTGGAATCTGGAGACTGGGGAGCTAATCCGCACCCTTGAGGGGCATTCAGATGATGTTTTGTCGGTTGCGATTAGCCCGGATGGTCAGACAATAGCCAGTGGCAGTAAGGACAAGACTGTCAAGATTTGGAATCTCAGCACTGGGGAACTGATCAACACTCTGTCCGGACATTCAGATGAGGTTTATTCAGTTGCTTTCAGCCCTGATGGCAAGACTCTGGCAAGTGGCAGTAAGGACAGTACAATCAGACTCTGGGGGCGATAGAGCCGGGGATGGACTCCTCCGCCCGCAGGCTGGGGCTAAACGCCTCGCGAAGTAATACCAGAAACCGGGTTTCTTTCCCTCGTTTTCCCTCGTTCCCAGGGCGGGCACGGGGGCCGGCCCCTACAGGCTGGGAACGCTTTCCCGGTCGGCGGAGCAGACCTCTGTCTCCTGTGCAAATTAAATGTATAACAGCTGAGCTGCCGGTTACAAGCGCCAAGCCTTCCTGAGGATATCAGTGAGCTCTTTCTGCCGGCGCTCGATGACTGCCGGTGTCCACTCCTGTTCCTCCAGCACTCGCGCAGTCAGCGCCAAGGGTGGTGCGCCTGTTTTCACGGTGAAATACTGCTCCTTTTT
>CAZJNL010000333.1:0-6031 GCA_964546515.1 uncultured Oscillatoria sp. | reverse complement strand
TTATGCCCCCACTGCCGGTCAGTTGCTGCTGGAGGGCAGAGAGATTACCGGATCTCCGCCTCACAAGCTGACAAGCTTGGGAATTGCTCGGACGTTTCAGAATATCCGCTTGTTCAATAACATGACTGTGCTGCAAAATGTTCTGGTGGGCAGGCACAGCCGGCTGAAGACCGGTTTAGTTGGAGCTTTACTCCGTCCGCCAGCCGCCGTTCAAGAGGAGCGCCAAGCCAAAGAAAAAGCGCTGAGTCTCCTCGACTTTGTGGGTTTGGGTTCCTCAAAAGCTGCGGAGCTGGCAAAAAACCTCTCCTATGGGGATCAGCGCCGGCTGGAAATTGCGCGGGCGCTGGCGAGTGAGCCTAAAATCCTGCTGCTGGACGAGCCGACGGCGGGCATGAATCCCAACGAAACGGCTGACTTAACTCGGTTTATCTACCGCCTGCGCGATGAACTCGATTTGAGCATTTTGCTAATCGAACACGATATGCAGGTGGTGATGGGAATTTCCGATCGCGTCAGCGTCATGGAGTACGGAGCTAAAATTGCTGAGGGAACTCCCGCTGAGGTTCGCGCCGATCCCCGCGTGATTGAGGCATATCTGGGCAAAGAAGAAGAGGGGAATGAGTAATGGGCATTGGGCATTGGGCATGGGGAATTGGGCATTGGGCATTTCTCCTTCCTTCTCGTTCCCAGGTTTCTCGTTTCTCGTTCCCAGGTTTCTCGTTTCTCGTTCCCAGGTTCTCGTTCCCAGGTTCTACCTGGGAATGCCGTTTTGTCGGCTCTGCCGACTCCGCACAGTCTTGTTAACAAAGGAGGCGGTCGCCTTTTGATATGCGTTCCCAGTATCGAGCCGGGGAACGAGTTATAATGAACCCTGAACAGTGAAAATGAATAGTTATGCTTGAAGTCAAAGATATTCACACCTATTACGGAAATATTCAGGCTCTCAAAGGAGTTTATCTGCGGGTCGAACCGGGTGAAATTGTTACCTTAATCGGCAGTAACGGGGCGGGGAAAACTACCACTCTCCGCACGATTCAGGGGCTGTTGCGACCTCGCCAGGGTCAAATCCTGTTTGAGGGGAAATCTCTGGAATCGCTGTCTCCGAAACAAATCGTCCTGTCCGGCATCTCCCAAAGTCCTGAAGGTCGCCTGATATTTCCTAGAATGACGGTACTAGAAAACCTGGAGATGGGTGCTTTTTCCCGCCGGGATTCTCTAGGCATTAAGTTAGATAAAGAGAAAGTTTTGCATCTTTTCCCCCGGTTGAGAGAGCGGAGCAATCAAAAAGGGGGGACTCTCAGTGGCGGCGAACAGCAAATGCTGGCCATCGGACGCGCTTTGATGGCCAGACCCCGCTTGCTCCTATTAGATGAGCCAAGTATGGGTTTAGCGCCCCTGCTGGTGAGCCAGATTTTCTCGATTATTCGGGACATTAACGCTCAGGGGACAACCATTCTCCTGGTGGAGCAGAACGCTCACATGGCTTTGAAGGTGGCCCATCGCGGCTATGTGCTGCAAACGGGTCAAGTTGTGGTGGAAGGGACTGCTAGGGAGCTGGAGTCTAACGAAACTGTTCGCAAGGCTTATTTGGGGGAAACGTAATTGATTGGGTATGGGGCATAGGGGATGGGGCATGGCATGGGGCATTGGTCTGAGTCGTGCCGGTAGATGGTGGGATGCCGGTTGAGGAAGGCACACCGACAGCCTTCTTCCCACAGCCCCAAAAGGAACGCACTCCTTAGTTTCTGTCCGAGATTCTTGCAAAGGGGAGATGGTTCCGGTGCACCGGCAACTGCGGGCTTTTGCAGGGGGCTACCAGTTGGAGGCGGGACAAACCTAACCCCCTCAACCCTTGTCCCGCTTGGGATTTATCGCGTCTGGGGTTGGGGCTAAGCTTAACCATTTGATGATAAAATTTTTACCTACCCTTAAGCAAAAACAATTAGTATTTCTCATGGCTTCCAATCTAAAACGCGCTTGAGGTGGTATGTGTTCCAGCTCTACGATCACTAAAAGTCAGAGGGAGACTACATATATAGGATCTACTTGCTGAGATTCTTGATAAGATGGGCGTTACTGTCTGGGCATTGTCACAACAACAACAAGCCGCTCAGCAATTCCAGGATCTCAGCTAGGTGTGAGGAAACAAGGATGCTAAAGATTTTTAGGGCTGCTCTACAGCACAGTCCAGCCGTCCTGGGCGCGACCTTGGTCTTGGCCAACAGCGCCCTGGCCATTGAGGCTCCGGCAGTCAGCACAGGAGCAGACAAAATAGCTGCAGGTGCTGGCCAAACCGGCAGTTCTGTAGAAATCGCTGACCAATCTGCGCTGCCAGCTACCGCTCAGGTCGAAGTTGCTGCATTGGTTCAGCCTGAGGAAGTGAACCCCTCCTCGGTGAATGCCAGCAGTGCGACAGTGGCTGAAGTGCCAGCCGTCGCAACACTCGCCGCTGCACTCACCGCTGCTGACCCCACCCTGCGGGAAGCCCAAGAGTCTGCAGTCAGCTCGCTGTCAACCTCTGGCCAACCGGCACCGCAAGCCAGCCCTCTGGCGCAAGCCGCCAACCTCGCTCAGCCATCGGTTAATGCCGGCAGCACCTTAAGTGCGCAATTGCTATCAGCCGGAACAGTTCCAGCAGAAACGCCTATGCCGGCTGAACCCACCCTGCGGGAAGCCCAAGGGTCTGCGGTCAGCTCCCGGGAAACTTCTGGCCAACCGGCACCGCAAGCCAGCCCTCTGGCGCAAGCTGCCAACCTGCCTCAGTCTCAGATCAGTGCCGGCAGTACCTTGAGTGCGCAACTGCCTGCAGGTGAAACCGTGCCGGCGGAAACGGCTGTGCCGGCTCAACCTTCGGTCAGTTCACTGGAAACGGCTGAGGAATCTGCCGAGCCAGCTGACCCAATGGGCCAGGTGACTTCGGTTTCCCAGCTGTCGGACGTGCAGCCCACGGACTGGGCCTTTCAAGCCTTGCAGAACTTGGTCGAGCGCTACGGCTGTATTGCGGGGTATCCGGACGGGACATTCCGGGGGAACCGAGCCATGACGCGCTACGAGTTTGCTGCCGGTTTGAACGCCTGCTTGGAAAGGATAACGCAGCTGATTGGAACAGGTCCGAATACTTCACAGTTTGTCACCAAAGCAGATTTAGTAGCGCTGCAGCGGCTGCTAGAGGAGTTTCAGGCAGAACTGGCCACCCTTCGCGGTCGCACGGATGTGCTAGAAGCTCGCACTGCTGAACTGGAAGCCAATCAGTTCTCCACCACTACGAAGCTCAAAGGTGAGGTGATATTTGCCGGCAGTGACATTATCGGAACCGGCGGTGGAAATGTCGTACCCCACGCTACTTATCGGGCGCGGTTGAATTTCGATACCAGCTTTACGGGGAAAGACTTGCTGCGAACCCGTTTGCAAGCTGCCAACACTGCCAGCTTGGGGTCCTTTGACACCAACATGGATCGCTTGTCATTTGACGCGAATACCAACAGCGAATTTCGCCTGCACAAGCTGTTCTATCGTTTCCCCCTGAGCAGTAAGGCCACGGTTATCGTTGACGCCAATGAGGCTGAGTACAATGATAATGTTTTTGCATTTAACCCTTTGTTTGAAAGTAGTGCTCTTGGATCTATTTCCCGGTTTGGGCGATTCAACCCCATCTACCGGCAGGGGGGAGGACAAGGTGTTACCCTGAACTACAACTTTAGCAAGGCATTGGGGATATCTTTAGGGTATCAAGCTGCTAACGGCAACAAACCCGCATCCTCTTTACCCGATGAAGGAGGGTTTTTCAGGGGTTCCTATGCTGCCCTCGGTCAGCTCACTTTCCGGCCAAGCGCTCGACTCGCTCTAGGTTTTACCTATGTGAACTCATACTATCGTAATGGGCGGGGCGTATCGGCAAGCACAGGCAGTAGCTTAGCCAACAGTCCCTTTGGCAGCGTGCCTACTTTAGCAAATCACTACGGTTTGCAAGCCAGCTTGCGCGTTAGCCCTCGATTTACCCTTTCCGGTTGGGCCGGTTACACGCGAGCTCAACAAGAAGCTTCTGGCACTGACAACAAGGCCACGCTCTGGAACTGGGCTGTGACGGCAGGTTTCCCGGATTTGGGCAAAGAAGGTAATTTGCTCGGTTTGATGGTTGGCATGCCGCCGAAAGTTACCGATAATGACGTTCCCAGTAATGAGGACAAAGACACTTCCTTGCATTTGGAGGCTTTCTATCGCTACCAGGTAACCGACAATATTGCCATCACTCCTGGCTTGTTTGTGATTCTCAATCCAGAACACAACGACAATAACGACACCGACTACGTGGGAACGATCCGTACTACCTTCACATTCTAGCTGTCTGTGAGAGGTTGCTGAATTAAGTAGGAGACAAATTCAAGAAACCCGGTTTCTCCAAGAAACCGGGTTTCTGAAATCACTAGATTAGGCGTTGGGTTTGATCGGCCTGACTGTAAAATACTGTTTGAGTGGGGGCGGGTTTATCAATTTTGTCCTGAACCAGAAGAGATTTCTCCTGAACCCGTCCCTACTAATGTCTTCACACTATGGGCCGGGGCGGGGGCGGGTTTATAAATATTATCTGTTTCCTGGGGACATTGCTCGTGACCCCCCCTACTTCTAGGCGGGTTTTAATTTGTGTGGGCTAATAGGAGGCAGAGCCTCTGTTCAGGAGTTCCCAGGCGGTAGCCGCAGGCTTCCCGTAAGGGTGCCTGGGAACGAGGGGATTTACCTTACCTTCAATTTCTTTCTTCTAGAGTTTTGTGAACAAGGGTGCTATGATTTTAAAAATTAGTACGATGCGAAAGGCTCTGCTTTTACCACTGATTGCGTTTTCCGTGAGTGTCGCGGGCTGTGGGAACCCACCAGCCAAAACTCCTGGAGAAACCGGCAGCTCTCCTTCTACTCCAGTGGCGACGGGTGCCAGTGTCACCCTCACCGGTGCCGGTGCGAGTTTTCCCGCGCCTTTGTATCAGCGCTGGTTCGCTGAGTATGGCAAGAGCAATCCCAAGACTCAAATCAACTATCAGTCTGTGGGTAGTGGCGCTGGGGTGAAACAGTTCATTAGTGCAACCGTTGACTTCGGAGCCAGCGACGTTGCCATGAAGGAGGATGAGATTAAACAGGTTGCCAAGGGTGTGGTGCTGCTGCCTGTGACTGCCGGCAGTATTGTCCTCGCCTACAATTTGCCAGAGTTGACAAGTGTCCTTAAGCTTTCTCGGCAAGTTTATGCAGATATTTTATTAGGGAAAATCACTAAGTGGAATGACCCTAAAATTGCTGAAATCAATCCCGGGGTTAAGTTGCCAGATAAACCGATAACAGTTGTGCACCGGTCAGATGGTAGCGGTACGACTGCTGTGTTTACGAAACACTTGAGCGCTGTCAGCCCGGATTGGAAAGCCGGTCCGGGAGAGGGGAAAACTGTGGAATGGCCGCAGGGACAGGGATTTGTTGGGGCTAAGGGCAATGAGGGCGTCACAGCGCAAATTTTGCAAACTGAAGGGGCGCTCGGTTACGTTGAGTATGGCTACGCCAAGCAGCAAAACTTGAAGATGGCGGCGTTGGAAAATAAAGCCGGTAAGTATGTTGAGCCGAGTGCGGAGGCGGCTGCTAAGACACTCGCTGCAGTACAGCTGCCGGAAAATTTGGTGAAATTTATTGAAGATCCAGAGGGAGAGAGTTCCTACCCGATTGTCAGCTATACTTGGATAATGGCTTACAAGGAGTATGACAATCCTGAGAAAGCTAAAGCCCTGAAGGATGTTCTCAAATGGGGGCTGACTGACGGACAAAAATTAAGTGCTGAACTGGGATATGTGCCTTTGCCACCGGAAGTGGTGACTAAGGTGACAGCGGCTGTGGAGACGATTAAGCCTTAGTGCCGGTGGCAATGCAGCCAGCTCACTTGGCAATGCAGCGGGCTCACTTGGCAATGCAGCGGGCTCACTTGGCAATGCAGCCGCTCAACTTGGCAATGCCGCCGCTCAACTTGGCAATGCCGCCGCTCAACTTGGCAATGCCGCCG
>CAZJNL010000332.1:0-6040 GCA_964546515.1 uncultured Oscillatoria sp. | reverse complement strand
TTCTTAAAGAAACCGGGTTTCTCATTTCCATTGAATGAACGTGCAAATATCTGCAACGCCGCACAGGCCATAACCCGTAGGGCAGGCGGGACGCCTGCCCCCGCCGGACAGGCAAGATGCCAGGACAGGCAAGATGCCAGGACTACGGGGGTTAGTAGTGGTTTCCAACTTTGCGGTGGTGGACTGCCGGCAGTGCGTCTGGATTGCTAACGCGCCCAGAATCAACAACGGCGTAAACAATATGGTGGTCAGAAAGCTCCATCCGGCTGGCTACTTCGCACTCAAGATAAGCCACTGCATCCGTTAGAATCGGGCAGCCATTGCTTGCCGGTTGCGTTTTCACACCGGCAAAGCGATCCGCACCGGGCGCAAAGCGCTTCAAGAAATGCTTCATCAGAGCTTGATAGTTATCTTCGGCGAGCACGTTGAGAACGAACTTGTCGCCAACGTGCATGAGCGCTTCAATCGCCCGGTCTTTAGCAACGGCGATCGTCACACCCAAAGGTTGGAAACTCGCCTGAACCACCCAAGACGCTAACATGGCGCTGCTCATGTCGCCTTTCTTAGCCGTGATAATATAAAGACCGCCGCTGAGCCGGCCCAAAGCTTTGTCCAGCTCATTATCGAGTGATTTCATCTGCTTGACGGTTTTATCCCGCGTCAGCCATTGCCCCAAGTCGGTGCCGGCTTCTTCGCAAAGCTGGTAAGTTGCTTCCGTAGGCGTTTCCTTGATCAAAATAGCAGGAAATGCCTCTTTCAGCCCCAACTCTTTGAACTTGTTGCGCAGGGGATAAACCGATAAGTCATCTCCGCCGCCAGATTCAAACAAACCTACGGTTTGCTTGCTGTTGGCTGCAACCAAGATGGTGCTGATAGCCGCCTCCGCTGTGGCTGCACCGGCACCCGACACCGGCGGCACACCAATGACAATGCCTGCGGCGACACCCACCAACTCCCGCACTTCCTGCGGCTCAGCTGTCTTGATATCCATCATTTCCACGGCGACCCCAGTTTTTGTAATCCCGTGGGCGATCGCTTGCGAGAGGCGATCGCTGTAGCCGTAATCGGAGTAGTAAAACACGGCAACCGTCGTTCCTGCCTTGGCTTGCTCTTGGCTCCATTTCTTGTAACGCCCGGTGAGTTCGCCCACATTGTGGCGCAGCAGGGGCCCGTGGCCAGTGGCGATCGTGCTGATTTCTCCCAGTTCCGCCATCCGCTTCATGGCGCTGAGCACCGAGCGGGCGTTGGGAGCCATCAGGCACTCGTAATAGAACTGGTAGTCCTCCTCAATCTCGGCTAAATCTTCGTCGTAGGTTTTATCCGAGCAGAAGTGCATGCCAAAGGCGTCGCAGGTGAAAAGAGTCTGCGTTTTGGCGTCGTAGGTAAAGATTGTATCTGGCCAGTGCAGGTTGGGCGCGGACACGAATTCCAGAACGTGGCCATTGCCCAAATCCAGCTTGTCGCCATTTTTCACCAACTGCTTCTTAAATGGCTGGTGCACCAAATTTTCTAAAAACTGAATCGCCACTTTTGCGCCCACTACGGTGGCTTGGGGAGCCAACTGGAGGACATCTTTGACCAAGCCGCTGTGATCTGGCTCGGTGTGGCTGATTATCAGATAGTCTATCTCGGCTGGGTCGATGAGGCCGGTGAGGGTGTCCAGATACAGCTGGCGGAACTTCTCGTGGGATGTGTCCACCAGGGCGGTCTTTTCACCCCGAATCACGAATGAATTGTATGTGGTGCCGTTTTTCAGCCCAAATTCAATGTCAAAGCGATCGCGATCCCAGTCCAGGGAGCGAATCGTCGTCGTGTCAGCTGCGATTTCGCCCGTCTCTATCGTCAGCCGGCGAACTGTTCGGTCTGCAAGCACTACCATCAGTGGCCTCCTTTTGAGCGAACCATTTTTACTTGACTTCACACATTGTTACATGACTTTTCTCAAGATGGTTTATTAAAAAATTTATGGTTGGGTTAAGAATTCTCAATTTATCGGTCGCGGGCGGAAGCGGCGTTTGTATTATAACTGCAAAAGGGTAAAAATGTCAATAACTGACCGGCAGTTCCCGGAGCCGCCCTTGTTAAACGAGACTGTAGCAGAAGACAACTCCCAGGGGCGACGCGCACACTTTCGCCGACGTTGCGCAGCGCCTCGGATTAACCCCAGCCCCCAACTTCCTCCTCGGTTCCGATCGCTCTTACCCTGAACTACCGAGTGGGGTGTGTTCCTCAGGGGGGAAGGCACCCCACGTCTGGGGAGGTGAGCAATCTTCCGCATAAGGGCGCAAACAAATCCTGCTAGCTATCATCAAATTGTCAGTCGCAGGCGAAATAATTGAGCGGGCTGCGCTAGAAGCGCGAGTGCTTAAGGCACGCCGGCAGCCATCCCCCACAGAAGGAATGGTGGATAGTGAAAGAGGGATATGCTAAAATCGGTATGGCTCACTCTAGGGCAGCAAACGGGATTGCTCGCGGACTCGGTAATTGTGGCGGACAATCTTGTTACCGTCCTTGAAGTTGAAATTGACCGAAAAATAGGTGTTTGGTCAGATATGCCTACGGTGGATGCCGCACTCCGGCACACATTAGGACTTTAAGGGGCACTTGCTCTTTGGCAAAGCCGGTGTGGCAGGCAATTTTGAGTGCCGGCATTATGGCCGGTTGGAAGCGAGAGCGGTTGCCCTAGCAAGCAAAACAAATATTAAGATTTAGGCAAAGCGGTTGACTTTATGACCGTCCTGATTTGTGCAAAAATGGGATGCGCCCCTAGCCCCTCGCTCCCACCGGCAATTCAACAATAAACTCCGCACCTTCCCCCGGTTGGCTGACGCAGCGAATCCGCCCCCCGTGACCTTTAACAATCACCTGATAGCAAATCGACAGTCCCAAACCGGTGCCCTGTCCCACCGGCTTGGTCGTGAAAAACGGGTCAAAAATCCGGCCTGTAATCTCTGGGGCTACCCCAACCCCGCTATCGCGAATAGAAATACTTACCCAGTCGCTTTCAATTGCCTGCGTGCGAACTGTCACCTCCCCAGAGTTGCCGGTTGCCTCAACCGCATCCAAAGCATTATTCAGCAAGTTAAAAAACACCTGATTGATGTGGCCGGCGCAACAGATCACCGGCGGCAGCTTGCCGTATTCTTTCCTAATCTTAACCTCCGATTTCAGCCGTTGTTGCAGCATGGCGAGGCTGCTTTCTATCCCCTCGTGCAAGTCTACCGATTTGAATTCCGCTTCATCCAGCCGGCAAAAATTCCGCAGCAACCGCACAATTTCTCGAATCCGACCGCTCCCTTCCTCCATCGATTCCAGCATTTTGGGAAAATCTTCCCGAATGTAATCTAGCTCTACTTCATCATTAAACCGAGCCAGCGCTGCTGCAGCTTCCGGGCAAGCCTCAGCGATACAGTCAATCCCTTCACTCAAGGTTTCGGCATACTCGCGAGCGTGGGGCAGATTGGCGTGGATAAAATTGTTAGCGTTGTTGATTTCGTGAGCGATGCCGGCCACCATTTGCCCTAAACTGGACATCTTCTCGCTCTGAATCAGTTGCAGCTGAGTCGAGCGCAATTCTTCTAAAGTCGCTTGCAACCGCTCCGCTTGAGCTTGGTATTTGGCAGCGCTGTCTTGCACTTGGGCGTAGAGTTCAGCTTGCCCGATGGCAATCGCTATCTGATCTGCCAGATCGCGCAGCAAATCTATTTCGCAAGACTGCCACCGGCGAGTGCTGCGGCACTCATGGGCAATCAGCAGCCCCCACAACTTCTGACCAATCACCACCGGCACAATCAAGTTAGCCTTCACCTGCAACCGCTGCAAAAAGTTGACATGGCAAGGATCTAAACCGGCGCTGTGAATGTCATGAATCGCTCTCACACGCCCTTGCTGATACAGATGGGCGTACTTCCCAGAAAAGCAGTCATCCGCACCCATGTTCCCCAAGACAGACTGCCAAGGGCTGATGACATCCTCAACCACGACAGTTCCCTGCCAGTTTTCCTTAAACTGGTAGATCGCCACCCGATCTGTATCCAGCAGTTCTCGCACCCCCCGCACCGCCGTCTGGAGAATCGTGTTTAAATCCAGGGTGCTGCGAATTTGCTGGATAACCAAGCGCAACAGCGACTCTCGCTCCGCTTGTCTGCGACTTTCCCTGTAAAGCTGCGCCTGGTTAATCGCGATTGCCAGCTGAGCGGCAACACCTTCCAGAAGTTGCCGCTCCCACTGTGTCCACTCCCGCTCACTGTCGCACTGGTGCAGCCCAATTACCCCATTGACTCGCCCTTGGTAGCGAGTGGCGACAGCCAGCATCGACCGAATCCCCAAAGCTTGGGCCAGTTCTTTCGTCCGCTCGCCCAGCCCCGGAAATTCCAGAAACCGAGTCACCGCTAGGGGCGCAGACTGAGCCATCAGCACTTGCAGGTGAGCGTTGTCAGCCACCGGCACTTTTACGTCGAGTTGCACCGGATAGTCGCCCGGGTTGTACTCCCCCTTGGTGGTGAGCGTTTCTGTGTCCGAGGACTCCTTTACCAGAATGCTAACGCGACTGCAGTTGAGGGTAATCCCCAGCAACCGGCAAGCTGAGTTGAGGACTTCTTCGAGATCCAGCGTGCTGCGGATCTGATTGTTGATCTCGTTGAGCAAGCGTGACAGCTGCACTTGCTGTTGCAGTTGCGCCAGCGCAGCTTGTCCCTCGTCCTCTTCCGGAGCGGGCCCGAAACCGGGGAGCCGTGAATTTGAACTCGGCCAGGGACAGAAAGGTGCGTACACTTCTGTAGACATAAGACTTTCCATGAGGAGCGCGGCGAATTGAACCCTTCTTGCAGATGCTCGCTACCCTTTATAATAACTTAACAAAAAATTTCATATCTTTATATTACTCTGTTTTATCAGTGCGGCTCACTGCTGTTAATTGCCAGCGCATACAGATACTTTGTATTTTTAAAATCAGGCAAATTAGCAGCATAGCACATCAGAGTCAAATAATCCATAAAATTTTGATACAATTGGCCCAAACCGCCAACTTGGTCTGAGTGACTGAATCCTGACGCGCTTTGCTTCCAGCGGTATCCGGCATCAATTCCGGTTGATTAGTGTGAATTTTACAGGGAATTGCCTTTTGCTGAAACCAAATAATAGCATGGATTGGAACAGTTTTCAACCCGATTCAAGATGGATAACAGCTGGCTTGCCTTGACAGTCGGGAACACTCGACTGCACTGGGCTTGGTTCACCGGCAGCATCCTAGAGGCGTATTGGGACACGCCCCACCTGCCGGCAGGGGCGGCGCAAAAGCTGATCAGCGCCCAGTTCGATGCCAAAGTCTGGTCTGAGGTGGGAGAGGTGCCGGCGTTACCCGCTAATGCAGGGCAGACACCGCCAACCGCACTGTGGATTGCCTCGGTTGTCCCAGAACAGCTGCAGCTTTGGCTTTCCTGGGCGGGCGCACGGGCCATCACTCTGGAGCGAGTGCCGCTGCGGGGCGTCTATCCCACCCTGGGAATTGACCGCGCCTTGGCGGTTTGGGGTGCCGGCAGCCAGTTGGGGTGGCCGGTGCTAGTCATAGATGCCGGCACCGCCTTAACTTTCACCGGCGTTTCGGGCAACCTGCAGCTAGTCGGGGGCGCAATTCTGCCCGGATTGCGGTTGCAGCTGATGTCTCTGGCGCAAAAAACAGCAGCCCTGCCCTTCGTTGAACTTGCCGGTGAACTGCCGCCGCGCTGGGCAGTGGATACGCCGAATGCCATCGCCAGTGGCGTCATTTACACTACCCTAGCTGGAGTCCGGGACTTTATGGAAAATTGGTGGCAGGAATTTCCAGAAAGTGCGGTTGTCCTCACCGGCGGCGACAGCAGGGCGCTGCACACCTATCTGCAAACCTTTTCTCCCGAAACAGCCGCCAAAGTCACTGCCGATCCGCATCTCATCTTTTGGGGTATGCGCTCGATTGTGATTAGGGGTTAGGTGTCAGGTGTCAGGTGTCAGGTGTCAGGTGTCAGGTGTCAGCCAATGCCCCATGCCCTATGCCCCCTGCCCC